>JAQTTS010000027.1 GCA_028710655.1 Dehalococcoidales bacterium | reverse complement strand
ATGCTTCCGGTTACAGGGGGTGATTATGAATGAAGATAGTTGATTTCAACCATTGTACCCTACCTGACTGTAGGTGCGGGTGGAATGTCACCATATCGGGCAAGGATGAGAAAGAGCTTGGGGCATTTTAACAGCATCAGGGAAGATGGGGGTGAGCAATGAATGACTAAGGAGTTTTCCCCCAAAGCCATCTTTGACGAGCGGCAACGGAAGATCAAGTGGCGCCGAGCCGGTCTTGAGCTAGACGACGAGCAACTCTCTCAGGTACCTAACCCTCAGGCAGAGGTAGAGCCAACTGTCCAGGCAAAACCTAAGCCTAAGCGACGATTGGGTTCGTTATGGGAGGATCGCTATTGAGAGATGATATAATCGAAATGGGGACGAACGAGATTCGACCAGGCGGCTCTCTTATTCGGCCGCTTGACACCTGGGGGCAGTGCCCAGCGTCTCCACTATCAATGCGGTAATTATGCGGTGAATAAAGTAGGGGAGGGGAGAGGTTAGGGATGCGGAGTAGAGCAGGGGAGACCCTATTTTCGGGTAAAGTTTGGTTGTTGTTAGCTTTTTTGATGTATGGAGGTGGCCAATAAGGACAAAGTTCGCTTAATCAACCCTCGAGGCAGGGTAGTAACCGTCAGTCAGACGGTCTTGAAGCGGCGGCACCTCCTAGATAACGGCTTCCATCCGGTCGACGATGGCGTTGCCTCCGAGTATCTTCCCCAGGACGACCAGGCCAAGACTATAAGCGCTCCCCGCCAAGGCGCCCATCGCAAGGGGGGCTTGCGCCTGTTAATCGGCTGTTTGGATTTCTCTCAGCTAACCGGAATGCCCATTTACTACTACCGACTTGGCCGCCAGTTGGTCAAGATGGGCTGCCAAGTAACCATTGTCGCCCCTAAGGTTGGGGGAGAGATTACCCAGCTGGCCAAAGCGGCCGGAATAGGAGTGGCCGCTTACTCAGAGGGTCGCCACCAGCAGTCCGATCCCGAGGTACTTCTTCTCTCCGAAACTTGGAGCCAGCGCCTCCTGGACGACTTTCCTAATGTCCCCGCTTGGTACTATTCCCACTCGATGTATGAGTGCGACGTTCCCCTGGAGAAACGCCCCCAAATCAGAGGCTATCTTGCTCCTCGAGCGCAGGTGGCCGATTACTGGAGCAAGCAAACCGGTTACGAGATTGAGATTGTCCCCATTCCGATACCCCTGGACGAGTTTGCGCCAGCGCCCAAGAAGCGTCACTCAGGCTGGCGCATTCTCGTCCCTGCCACCTTCAACCAGATCCGCGCCCCGATGGTAGCCAACCTGATTGATCGAGCCCGCCAAGACCCCAAGGTTGAGGTGCTCTTTAAAGGCGAAGACTTCGGCGTTCTCGACCAGCACGATTTACCTGCCAACTGCCGCCACGAGGCGCCCAGCGCCGATATTCGCCCCCTAATTGCCTGGGCTGACGAGGTAGCCGGCATCTATGAGGGCACGGTAACGCTGGAGGCGTGGGCGATGGGCAGAGAGGCTTCGGTATATGACGAACGGGGCCGCTACAAGCTGGTTGAGCCGCCCAAGAGTTTTGAGGCCACCTACGGGGCCGAGGCGGTGGCTCAGCAGTTCCTCGACCGCTTCCTGGCCAAGTGGGCCGACATCATCATTCCCCATCACGACCAGACCAAACTCCTGGCTAATTGCTTAGCTTCGATCCCCTTGCGAAACTACCACGTTCTAGTTGTTCGCGGCGGCACTTTTGCCGAGAACTGCAACAAGGGGGCTAGGCTGGCCGAAACCGAGAAGCTCGTTTTTGCCAATGACGATCTAGTCATCAATCCTCCGGTGCTCTGGGAGCTGGTTGATGCCGATGAGGAGTTGGTAGGAGTGAAGCAGTACTATCCGAATGGTAAGCCGCTGTGTCTGGGGATCTTCATCAACCAGTTTGGCAACTATGAACTGACCAGCGACGCTGATAAGGCGATGTACCCTTCAGGAGCGCTGTTTAAAATGGACCGGACCGTCTTTGATGAGGTGGGGGGGTTTGACGAGGGTTTCAGAAACGGTGGCGAGGATCAGGATTTGTTCCTCAAGGTTCTTGAGGCCGGCTACCGCGTCGGTTTTGTCCAAGGTTCGGTTGTTCACCACTGTTCGCAATCCTCAGGCCGCTTTGATTACCTGACTGAAAACGATGAGCTACTGCACCAGCTCTGGCCCCAGAAGAGACTAGTCAAGGTTTTAGGCAAGGAATACGCTAAGGAGTCAGAGATTCAGTTTGTTAACAGTTTCGGCAATATCGACACCAAATGAGGAGCATTGTTTATATCGCCGGTAGTACCAACACCGGCAAGACCACTATAGCGAGCAAACTAAGTCGGCATTTGGGTTGGCCTTTCTTCAGTGTCGACGCCGTCAACCATGCTGTGGCTGGGGAAATCGGCTTCAATGATACTCGTCAGTTTGTTTTTCCTGAGTACTGGCGCGACTACCCCAACATCTACGAGCTTAAGGTCAAGCACTATCGAGAAACTCTGACCCGGTTTGATCGAGACCTTATTCTGGAGGGCTTTGATCTTGGTTTTGAGCAAGACCGGCAAGCGATTCTAGAAGTGGTGGGTGAGCACTGGGCAACCTTCTTCTGGCTGGACCTTCCTTACGGGCGGTGGGTGGATAACTGCAAAGCCAAGTCTGGATCGGCTCCTGATTGGTCAACTTGGGTGCAACTGAGGGGTTATTTTGAGGTGCCTGATCACCATTACCGGATCGAGGATCCAGAAATGCTCCTGGTTGACTATCAGCCCTATCAGAGGGAGGGGTTCACTGACCAGAAGTGGCAGCGCCTAGGGGTAACACCCAAAGACAAGACGGTCTTGGATTTGGGTTGCAATGATGGCTGGATCGGTCGCTACTGCCTGGAGGAAGGGGCAAAGCGTGTCGTCGGTGTGGATCGTAACTGGCGTTATTTGGAGGAGACCCGAAAGAAGGGAGTTGAGACTCGTCTTCTTGATCTAGACCAACTCAATCGTCTTCACGGGCGCTTCGACTTGGTTCTTTGTCTGGCCACCCTCCAACACCTGAAAGATCCGGCCCGGGCCGTCAAAGAGATGGCTCGTCTGACTAGAGGAGGGTTTGTTCTGGAAATGCCGGTCTGGTCGGGTCAGAAAAGAAAGGGTTGGATGACCAAGGACGGGTATACCTACGCCTTTCCCAGTGTGCCATTGGTTCTTGATTGGCTCAAGGCGGCTTTTAAGACAGTTGAGCAGGTTGGAGAATCGGTGGCTCCGGATGACAGCCAACGGTTGATATTTAAAGCTTATCCATGAGTAAAAACAGATTGGTATCAGTCATTACTTCTACTTACAATCGGCACGATCTGCTTCTTAATCGTTGCCTTCCCTCAGTCGCCGCCCAAAGCTATCCCGACATTGAGCATGTAATTGTCTCTGATGGACCAGACGATAACCTTCTGGAACACTTTGGTGGCTACGGGGTTGAGAAACATGGAGTCCGCTACTTTGCCACTGGGCGTCGCTACAATGATTGGGGCGTCTCTCCGAAGAACGCCGCGCTTCTGCTTTCAGCAGGAGATTACATCGCTTACCTCGATGATGACAACAAGTTCTTGCCAGAGCATATCGAGAAGCTGGTCGACTTGCTGGAGCAGACTGGAGCCGATCTAGTCTACTCCAAGTTCCTCTGGTTGCCGGAGGGGATCGTTAGAGGCACGCCAGAGTTGCGTTTGGGACAGATCGACACCTCGGTCGTTCTCCACCGTCGGGAGCTACTGGCTAAAGGGTTGTGGCTGCCTAAGGGACATGGTAACGACTTTTACACGGTGGCCAACTGGGTAGCTCAGGGTGCCCGGTATGCTTTCTTGGACGAGGTAACGATGAAATACTACTACCGAAAAAGGCAAGAGACGCCTAGTCGGGTGTGTTAGAATATGGGGTAGATGATTATCAAAGCATTTTATACCAAAGAGAAGCGCCGCTGTGACAAATGCGGCCGGGCAACGGATAAGGGCTTCGAGGTTCGCGAGGGCGAGTGCCGCGGCTTTTTTTGTACCCGGGGCTGCTTTGACGCGGCCAGAGCCGATATGGGACTAAACAAGTGAGGGGGTGAGATGATTTGAGTAAGCAGTATAGCCTGACCAAGGAGGAGCTGGCCCAGTTGCGGCCGTTCAACGACGACGCCAAGCAGTTCTACCGAGCGGCCCAGGCCCTGGAGGCAGTGGTGAAAAACTACATTCGCACGGTGGTCTTTGCCCGCCTGAATATCGGGATCGGGCCGGATACCAAGGCCGTTTACGATATTGACCGTGGGATCGTCGAGGTCGAGGAGATTGTCAAGCCGGCTCCTAACGAGGTGCTCAAAGCAACTAAGGAGCAAGGCAAGAAGCCGATTGCTAGAAAATAATGAAGGAGACGATTGATTTCGACGCCGATAAGGTTAAAGTCAACGGTCCCCTGGTCGATCGGGGGTTTTCGGTCACCTTCTATACCGGCGAGTATGCCCAGGAGCAGGTGGCCGAGTTAGTGAAGGCGCCGCAGGAGAGCGTTTTACATGTAAGAGTAACGGTTGAGCGATGACTGACGATAAGCTTGTTACACCAAAACAACCGCCGAAACCGCCTCAACAGCTGTCAACAAATGAGGGGGAGCAGTTCGAGCCGTCCAATGGGATGATTCGCTGGTTTGAGGCCGCCGTCGAGGCCGGCCATACGGCTACCATCACCGATATTGCTAAAGTAGCCAAACTAGACCGCACCAACTGGTATTTGTGGCTAAAAAAGCCCGGATTTGTTGAGTGGTGGGATCAGCAGTGGGGGCAGTTCTTGCGCGTCAACCGGTGGAAGCTGGACGCTATCGGGATGAAGCAGGCGGAGCGCAACTTCGACTACTGGCAGACGATGATGGAGCGCACCGGCAATCTAAAACCTAAGGAGAGTCCGGGAATCGCCCAGCAGATAAACATTGGCTTGAGAGGAGCAACCGCCGATATTCGCAAAGAACGAGGTCTTGAAGTTGACACTTAACCTATGGCCCTACCCAAGACGATTGACGACTTACAGCGCATCGCCCAAGCGGATCCCCGCTTTATTGTCGAAAGCTACTTTTGGATCGAGAACAAGGATAAGCAAGTCGTCCCCTTTGTCTTCAACCAGGTCCAAGACAAGTACTACCGAGAGCGGACTGATCGAGATGACGTGCTTAAAGCGAGGCAGGAGGGCCTTTCTTCCCTAATCCTATCCCTCTTCGCTGTTGACTTCCTCTTCGTGCCTAACTCCCGATCCGCCTGTATTTCCCACGAGGCTAAGGCAACCGAACGGCTGTTCAACAAGGTCAAGTTCTATATTGAGTCTCTAAGCTTCGACGAACGCACCCGCCCCCTCTATGAGTGGATCGACCTCAAGTATCAGTCAAAAACCGAGCTATACTTCCCCAAAATGAACTCCTGGTTCTATGTTGGCACCGCCGGCGCTAAGGCTTTTGGTCGCGGCGACACGATCCATAACCTCCACTGCTCCGAGATCGCCTATTGGAGCCGGGCCGAGGAGCTGATGACGGGCCTGCTTCAGGCGGTGCCAGAGAGCGGCAGGGTGATTAAGGAGACCACTGCCAACGGCATCGGGAATTACCATCATCGGGAGTGGATTAAGGAAATCGAGGGTGACAGTCCGTTTACAACTCACTTCTTCGGCTGGAATGAACACGACGAGTATCAGAGGCAGCCAGAGCCAGGCTTTACCCTAACCATCAAGGAGCAGGAGATTCAACAACGTTATCAGTTGACTAAGGAGCAGTTAGCCTGGCGGCGAGCCAAGATGAGCGAGTTTTCCACCCCTGAGCTTTTTAAACAGGAGTACCCTATCAACTGGGAGGAAGCCTTTGTCGCCTCCGGCAACCCTGTTTTTAACGTTGACGCCCTGATGTGGTATCGCGACCAGACCAAGGAGCCCGAGGCCCAGGGCTTGATTGTCGGCGTTAGTCCGCCGGCCTTTGAGGCCAACCCTGGCGGCTATTTGAGGATTTGGCAGTACCCTAAGTCGGAGGGGCAATACGTTATCGGCGCCGACCCGTCCAGTGGGGGGCAGGACCCCGCTTGCGCTCAAGTTCTGGACCGCAAAACCTTTGAGCAAGTCGCCGTCTGGCACGGTCATATCGACCCTGACAACTTTGGGAGGGAGCTAAACTACTTGGGCCACTACTACAACCAGGCCACGATCGCCGTGGAGCGCAATAACGAGGGGATTGCTACTTTGATGGTCTTGCGCGACCTCTACTACCCCAACTTGTGGTTGCGGGAGAGGGTAGGAGGGATATCGGACCAGCCGACCACCGAACTAGGCTGGCTGACGGATATCAAATCCCGCCCTATCATGGTCGGTGATGGCCAGAGAGCGATTCGGGACAAGAGCATCAAGCTCCACGACCCGGAAACAATTCGGGAGCTGTTAGCTTTTGCCTTTGACGAACACGGCAAGTCTCAAGCCCAGGAGGGCGAGCACGACGACCGAGTTTTGGCGCTTCTCATCGCCATTCAGATGTACCAACGGGTGCCTCTAGACGAAGATAATCAGCCGACTACTAGGAGCGCCAACGAGCTTGACCAAAGCGACCTAACCAAACCTGGCCCAGGAGTAGTGGACGACTTTTTCTAGCGACTATGAGCAAACGATCAATTACCGACGAGTTGCCCAAAGAGGCATTAGCTGACTTTTACCGGATACTATCCAGCGACCGGTTCTGGTACCTGTTCAAGATTTACGAGCGGGTGAACCAGTTCGCCGAGGACTACAGCGGCTATGGGTATCTGACTTTTCGGGTCGAGGTGCGTGAGGGCAAACCGGTGCGGATGGTCTGCGAGAGAGTAGAGGAAAGCATTATGTCTGATTCGACCGGCTAGGCTAATTGACACGCTACTTTAGCAGGTGTTATAGTGACAGAAGGGGGTGAGCAAGATGAGTTCAGCACAAGAAATACTAAAAGGATGGGCCAAGCCTATTACTAAGGCGGTCAACTACAGTGCCGCTCAGACGGATAAGGCGGTTTGGGAGCCAACCAGCGGCAAGCGTATTGTTCTAACGGGCGTTTTGTTTTCCACCGATACCCAGATGAATATCAAGCTAGAGCAGGGGGAAACGCTAGTGGTGCCCCCAGTTTACCTAGCCGCCAACAGCGGGGCGGTAGTTAGCGGCGGCGACTGGCCGATTTGGGTGGGCGAGGCCGACCAGGCCCTGAGTTTGACCAGTTCAGCCAGCGGCAACCATAGCTGTATGCTATACGGCTACGAGCTGTAAGCGGCTTGACACTAATTGCGGCCGTGTGCTATAAAGAAGGCAGTATCAGCCAGGTAAACTAAGCTTGGCCAACATCAACAGGTTCTAAAAGAAACACTTACGGAGCCGGAACCCAGGGATTATCCCTGTGGGGCGGCTCTTTTTTTTTGTCTATGGCACAGCCCAAATCAACACCCAGAGGCTTGGAACAAATCCAGACTCAAGCCCGCCAAGCGGGCCGAGTGACTCGTCAGGATGTTTACGAGGCGCTAAGAAGCCAGCAACCAGCGAGCCGAGCCGAGCGCCAAGAGAAGATGAGTCGGTTTCTCGATGAGGTGGGAGTCTTGAACGCCGAAGCCAAACGCAAAGTGTTAGCCGACTTGGATAGTTACCCGCATGATAAGCGCTGAACACATCATCATCGCCGCCTTGATTGTCTCTTCCTTGGTTAGGGAGGTAATCCATCGCTGGCATCTTCACGATTTGGAGGAGAAGCTTTTTGCCGGCAGCCCCGAGCGGTATCGCCAGTTGAAAGAGAAGGAGCCTCAAACCAACCAAGCGACCAACACCGGTAGCGAGGAGAACCCTAACGAGATTGAGATTGACGAGAGCCGGCCCTTTCCCTTTCCCAAGGAGTTCAACCTCGAGGTGGAGGGCGAAGACAAGCCGCGGGCGATTAAGTTAGAGGGCGAGATGTAACCTATGGCAGAGAAAAAGACGAAAACCATCGGCCAGGCCGACCGGCCAAAGAAAAAAGAGAAGAAACTTTCCCCTGAGGAACTAGAGGCCCGACAGCAACGAGCACGACGGCAGGATATGCTGTTTGAAGCCAAAAGTTTGTTTAAAACTGCCTCCGAGGCTAGGCGGCGCTACGATTGGGAGTGGCTGGCCCGCGATCTCTACCGACGCGGTTATCAGTTCGCCACTTGGAACGCCAGCAACAACACCCTGATTATGTCGTCGAGCAAGACGGCGAAAATCTCCGTTAACCTGACTTGGGCCCAGATGCGGGCGATCAAGAACCAGGTAACCAACTTCCGACCCAAGTGGGAGGTCTTGCCGGCCGGCGCCGGCGAGGACAAGAAGCTGAACGCCGAGTACTCCGAGTACGCCCTGGATTACATCTTCGACGACCAGAACCTGAGGCGAAAGATTAAGGAAACGGTGATGCAGGGCTTAGCCTATAGCGTCGGCGGCCCGTGGGAGATTACCTATGACGAGGCCGAGGATGATGGCGAGGGCAGTGTGGCCGTTTGGCTGCACGACCCCTACGATTTCTACATCGACCCGGAAGCTACCAGCCTCGAGGAGGCCGAGTACGTCATCAAGGCGGTCCGGCGGCCCTTAGCTGAGGTGATAGCCAATCCTAACTATCGCTTCACCGGTGAAGAACCCAAGGGCGAGAACCGGGTGGCTGCTTCTATCTACAAGCAGTTTCTGCTTCAAACGGTTAAGTATCAGGGACAGGGCCAGTCCGAGGAGTCGGACCAGGTGATTCTGTTTGAGATGTGGCGCAAAGAGCGAGTCACCGAGGAGAACCTTGAGCAGATGAAAGCGGAGCTAAAGCAGGGCGACTACTCAGACGAGGTAGAGCCGGGGAATGTCCGGATGCGGGTAATCTCGTGGGTGGACACTTGCCTTGAACCGCTGCGCTGCGAACTGACCGACGAGGACGAATACCCGTTTCGCTTATACCAGGCGGATATCAGCCCGCTGGAGATTTACGGGGAGGGCTGGATCAAGCACATTATCCCCGTTAATCGGGCCCTAAACGCTCTGGAGTCGGGCATCTTCAACTACAACTATAAGTACGCCGTGGGGCGAATTGTGATGGACAAGAACTCCGGCGTGCGCATCGTCACTAACGAGCATGGTTCGATTATCGAGAAGAACCGCGGGGCCGAAGTACAGTTTCCGACGGTGAGTCCCTTGCCGGCGTCTCACGAGAACCAGATTATGCGCTTTCTGCAGTATATCGAGGACTTGGGGGGCGCCCACGACATCACTCTTGGCCGGATTCCGACCGGAGTTAAGAGCGGGATAGGAATAGCCGAACTCAAACAAGCCGACGCCTCTAACCAGTCTGACTTGGTAGATAACCTCGAGGATTTTCTCTGTTCGGTGGCTCAGCGCATCTTGAAGGTGATAGCCAAACACTACACCGTGCCGAAATTGATGCAGGCGGCCGGAAGAGAGGAAGACGAGTTCTTTTTTGTCGTCGGCGAGGAGGCCGGCGGCAAGCGCAAGAAGAGGCAGCTCAAAGTCGGCGACCAGGAGGTTGATTTGGCCGTTATCGGAGCGCGCAACAAGGTGCGAGTCACGATTGGCTCCTGGCTGGCCTACACCCCAAGCGCCCAGCAGGACAAAATCGAGCGCTATTTTGGAATGGGCTTGATCGACCAAAAGACGGCTCTGCAGCACCTCAAGTTCGGCGATATCGATAACATTATTGAGCGCAGCCGGATGGAAGAGCTGCTAAAACGGCGCCGAGAGCCAATCAGGGGCGCTAGAGGCGGCCAGGGCTTAAGCGATGAAGAAATCGCTCTGGCTGAGAATGACATCATGACTGAGGAGGGTCGGGCCCCTGAGGTATTAGCCGAGGACGACCACGAGGTTCATATCGCCGTTCATCAGCAGATAGCCGAAGCCGACCAATCAGGAGTAGTAGCCCAACACATTCAAGAGCATGAGCGGATGTTGGCTGGTGCCCCCTCCACCATGCCCGCAATGGCGGGCCAGGAGCCTGCTGTCTTACCGGCACAGGGTGGTCGAGAGGGCCAGCCGACATCGCCAATAGAAGCACTTTCACAACTAGGATAACTGATAGACCTGCTTGGGATGTGCCTCTTGCTGGACAACTAGAGTGTTCGTCAGGAGGGGCATCCTAACGGGTGTCCATTCATCGCTTTCCGGTAGCGTTAGCCGGAGGAGTCGTGTGCCTAACACAGCGAAACCTTATTATGATGAAAATAAAAGGAGGTGAGAATTATGGCTGCTGATACCAAAGAGCCTGACGAGAGCGCGAAAACTCGTCCTGCTTCACCAGCAGAAGAGCAAACGCAAGAGGAAGAAGTCTCGAACAATCTTCCCGGTGACGAGGAGGCGACGGCCGAATCAGAGGCACCTAGGGATGATCGGGAGGAGGCGGAATCTTCTGATGTAACTAGTGAATGGGAGTCTCTTAAGGGATCCACACAGGAGCGGATTCGCCAGCTTCTCCAAGAGCGTGACCGCGCTCGAGAGGAAGCAGAGAAATGGCGTAAACAGTCTCCGGGGTCGTCCCAGCTTTCTGAGGCATCGGAGCTCCAAGGGCAAAGTCGTTTGCCTGAGCGGGAGGATTTGACCGAGGAACAGCGTCAAGCTTTTGACATTCTAAAGAACAAGTTTGGCGTCGTTACCCAGAAGGATCTTCAGGCGCTCAAGGATCGGCTAGCTCTTGACGGCGAACATAGCCGGTTAGAGCGTAGTTACGACGGATCGGACGGTCGACCAAAGTATGATCGGGTCGAAGTCGAGGACTGGATGCGCAAGCACCCAGGAATCTATGTTCCGGAAGTAGCTTACAAGATGATGTATGAAGAGGAGCTTGGCGATTGGTCCTTAAGACAGGCGGGTCGAACAAAGAAATCTGCTCCCTACTCGGAGAAGCCGAAATCATCGGCGACGAACAAGACCGAACCGCTTTCGGTTGAGTCAATTCGTCAGAGGCTGAATAAGCCAGACGGTCCAGAGTGGTGGGAGAAGAACCGCGAGCGAATATTGCCCCTATTGGGCGATGTCCTTGGCGCAAAATGACCCGAGACACCTCCTATTCGACAATCATAAGCGGAAGAGGAGGTGAATAATCAATAATGGCTGGATTAGGTTCAAATCACATCACCACAACCTCAGCGGCAGTCTTTCTGCCCGAGGTTTGGGATATGGAAACCCTACGGGCAACCGAGAGGGCTTTAGTCATGGCGCCGTTAGTCAAGCGATATGACAGCTTAGTCTCCAAGCGAGGCGACACTGTTCATATTCCTGACGTTTCTAATCTGGGCACCAATGAGAAATCGGCCAATACCGCCGTCACTCCTCAGACCATCGTCGAGTCAGAGACTACCATTAGTATCAACAAATGGTACGAGACTTCGTTCGTGGTTGAGGACATAGTTAAGGTTCAATCCAACTATGACCTGATGAGCGAGTACACCGGCAAGGCTAAACCGACAAAAACTGGCCTTGAAAAACCACTTCTGAATACGGGAACGGCTGAGAAGCTTACCCGAGGCAAGCAGGCGACTTTCGCCGTGCAGCCGCAGAGACTGAGCGAAGTGGACCCCACTTGGGGTATGCGACAGTCCGAACTTGTGCGAAATGAAGCACAAGAGACTGGCAGAAATGTCCAGTATGTACATTGAAAAGTAGGAGACGATAGTGTACCATATACATATGGGTATGCTGTCAGATGAGGAACGAGAGTTTATTGGTTTCTTTTGGGCCGATGGATCTATGATGATTCAGCGTATCAACAGCCCAAGAAGCGGGAAGAAGTACTACCGACCAAGAATGTCAATAACTCAACGTGAGGATGGCAGTGATGTCCTAGAGTGGTGTAAACGAAGATTCGGCGGGAAGATATATCGTCGAGACAAAGTCTACGCCAGTCTCAAAAAGAAAGGTTACATTGCCAATCCACGTAAGATCTGGGAAGTTCTCGGTTTTGCGCCATGCCGGAAAGTAGCAATGGTACTCGTAAAAGGGGCTCTTCCGGCGAAGAAAAAGAAAGAACTACCAACCTTTGTCGAGTTCCTCAAGACGGCACCGGGATCGGGACATGCCGTAACTGACAGCCTACGAAAGAGACAAGAGTCTCTGCGCAAGAAGCTATCATCTCTGAAGCAATATTCAATGTAAGATAACAGTTTGGGTTATGCCATCGGCAAGCAAGTTGACGACGACGTGCTGTCGCTATACGCCAGTCTCACCAGTACCGACGTTGGTACTTACGGGTCTGACATTGACGACGCTGCTATTGTGTCGGCGATTCAGGTTCTAGACGAGGCTGACGCGCCCATCGAGGATCGGGCTTTCGTGATCGCTCCTTCTCAGAAGGCGGCAATCATGAAGATTGACAAGTTCGTCAAGGCCGACTACCTCGGGCAGTACGACAAAGCCACTCCGGTGGTCAAAGGGCCAAACAGTCGCTATCTTTGGGGCGATATTTATGGGATTCCGGTCTACTACACTAACAATGTACCGACCACGGCTGCGTCACCAACGCAAACCCATAACATCATGTTCCACAAAGAGGCGTTTGCCTTGGCTATGCAGCAAAAACCAAGAACACAGTCCGATTACCGCCTCGACTATCTGTCCTGGTTGGTCGTCGTTGACGTGATCTACGGTTGCACTGCTTTACGAACTGACCATGGAGTAGAAGTCAGAAGCTGACGCTACTCGTAGGGTAACTAAGGGGGTCTGATAGAGCCACCGAACTCAGTCTATCCGCGACCCGGGGGGAGACGGCCCGGGTCACATATTATGAAACCGAAACTGGCTGTCTGTCTACCGAGCAGAGGGTTGATTTGCTCGCGAACCATCGAGGCCCTGTGGGAGGCTCTGGACGGTTACAACTGGCAACTATACCAGACTCACGATATGGGCATACCCGAGTGTATGAATCACTTGGTTGCTGATGCCCTAAAAGATAGGAAAGTCAGCCATATTCTGTTTATCGAGGAGGATATGCTCATTCCCGAAGGCGGCGTTAAGATGATGCTTGCCCAAGACGGGGATGTTGTCGCCATCGACTATCCTTACCCCAACCGGAAAGTGCAATCGGACGGCTCCTACAAGACCGAGTGCGTCTCGGTAACCTGCTACTTTGAGGGCCAGCCGCAGTTTACGGGGTTAGGGTGCACGTTGGTGAAACGAGCCGTTTTTGAGGCGCTAGAGGCGCCCTGGTTTGAGACTTCTCCCTCTTGGGAAAAGGTGGTCGTTACTAAGAACGGCAAACGGGAGCTTCTTTGGGGCCGCAAGGACGTCCCCTACAAATACGGGGGCCACGACATCAACTTCTGCCTTAAAGCCAACTGGGCGGGCTTCTCCATTAAGGTGGTGCCTGAGCTTGTCGCCGGTCATGCCCGTATTGAGGAGCTGGCCAAGGTAAGGAAGGAGATGAACACCGGCAGCGCCTATACCTACCGCATCTTCGATAAGATTGACAAAGTGATTGATGATTAGATATGGCAAAGAGCAAGTCCATCTGCCAGATATGCGGCCAAGCCAAGCCGGTTCTTTACTATCGCGACTCCTCTGTTGGCTGGGTGTGTCGGGACTGTGATCCTATGGCAGGGGTGGGTAGCTTCTCGAAAAAGGACAAGATCCGCTCTCGAGTGTTGATGCCCGACGGCAGCGTACTTGGCGGTCGGCAGGGGCTGGCGGTGCAAAGCCAGCGCTTGCGGGTTCAGGAGAAAGCGCGAAAGACTCGTGCTAGAATAGAGGCAGGAGGTGAGCGCTAATGAGTGATAAAGCTAAGCAGACCAAGAATACCCCTACCAACGAGGTAAGCGAGGCTAAGGCGCCTGGCAAGAAGGTTAAGCGGCAAAGCGTCGTCGTTAAGGTGGAGCCCATCGGCCTTGGTTGTCGGGTGGATTAGCTT
>JAQTTS010000308.1 GCA_028710655.1 Dehalococcoidales bacterium | reverse complement strand
GAAGCCGCTTTCATTGCCTCAGCCGCCAGCATCAACTCAGGCAGGAACAACTGCCCCCGGTCAAAGAGATCACCGACCTCAGTTATCCCGGGAACAAATCCCTCCGTTATCACCTCATTCGGATTCATACCAGCCGCCAGTGCCTTACGGGCAACTTCCTCAGCCTTGTCCTTGTCGTAGTCAATAATTGACTGCTTTGCCTCCGCCAACAATGCCTCGTTTGCCATGGTCTCACACTCCTCAGGCTACTCTCTGCATCTCCCCTCTATTACTACTCCCCACCGGACCAAGGGACAGTACCACCACCCGGTCGATACCAGCCAGATCCGGGACTATCTCTATCCTAACGGAGGAGAAAAGGCGGCGTAGCAGAGCAGTCACTGCCCTGCCCTGTCCCTGCCCTATCTCTAGAAGCAAGAAGCCCCCGGGACAGAGCCTATCACCTGCGTCGCGACACAAGCGGCCTATCTTTTCCAAACCATCGCAGCCCCCGTCGAGCGCCAGCAGCGGCTCGAAATCCGCCAGCCCCAGCCGGTAGACCTCCCGTTGCGGGACATAGGGAAGATTAGCCACGATAAGATCAACAGGCCCGGGCAAAGGGTCAAGCATATCGCCTTTCAGAAGACATACCCTATCCGCCACCCCATGGCTCCGGCAGTTAAGCCGGGCCACATTGAGAGCAGGATCCGAAATATCGGTAGCATATATTCTGACTTCGGGAAGATTCAGTGAAAGAAGAATGGCAATAGCACCACAACCGGTGCCGATTTCAGCCACGCTCATAACCGGATATCGGCGCGCAATCTGAAGAGCCGTATCAACCAGCAACTCGCTTTCCGGGCGGGGAATCAAGACACTGCTATCAACAGAGAAGCTCAACCCGTAAAACTCGCGGCGCCCTGTAATATAGGCGGTAGGTTCACCACCGAGGCGGCGCTCAACCAGTCGCCAGAAACTGGCTGCCTCACGGGGAGCCAATCTACGCTCCGGCTCCTGATACACCTGAACCCGGCCTATTCTTAAAGCATGCCTCAACAGCAACTCGGATTCCAGGCGAGCATCTTCGACGTTGCCAATGGCAAAGGCTTTTTGGGCACGAGTGAGAGCCTCTCTTACCGTCATATCACCTGCTCTTCCAACAGCTTCGCCTGATCGTCGGCAGCCAAGGTGTCGATGAGTTTGTCCAGATCTCCTTCCATAACCCGGGGTAGATTACGGAGGGTTAAACCGATACGATGGTCGGAAACGCGGTCTTGAGGGAAGTTATAGGTCCTTATCTTTTCTGCCCGGCTGCCGGTGCCGACCTGGGAGCGGCGCTGCTCGGTTATCGCTTCTTCCTGCTTCTGCTGTTCGATATCCAGCAGGCGGGCACGAAGTACCGCCATGGCCCTATTTCTGTTCTGCAACTGCGAACGCTCGTCCTGACAGATGATTACGATACCGGACGGCAGGTGGGTAATGCGTACGGCAGTAGCCACCTTATTCACATTCTGACCACCGGCCCCACCGCTGCGGTAGAAGTCCACCTTCAGATCATGGGGATTGATTGATACCTCTACCTCGCTCGCCTCGGGCAGTACGGCCACGGTAACCGTCGAGGTATGAATTCGCCCTGCCGATTCGGTGACAGGCACCCGCTGTACCCGATGCACCCCCCTCTCGAATTTAAGCCGGCTGAAAGCACCGGATCCCTTTACCTCGAATATGATTTCCTTGAAGCCACCCCGCTCACTCTCATTGCTGTTAATAATGTCTATCGCCCAGCCCTTAGATTGAGCATACCGGCTGTACATACGGAAAAGCTCAGCAACAAACAGCGAGGCTTCATCACCACCAGCCCCCGCCCGAATTTCCATAATGACATTCTTTTCGTCACTGACATCCCGGGGGACAAGGGCCGTCTTCAGCCCGGCAAGGATACGCTCAAGCTTCGCTTCAAGGTCCTCTATCTCCTGCTTGACCAGAGCTCTCATCTCCTCATCAAGTTCGCCATTCAGCATTGCCCTGGTCTCCGCCAGGGAACCAGCAGTCGCCTTATAATCCCGATACTTAACCACCAGTTCCTCAAAGCCGGCTCTCTCCTGAGCCAGTGTATGCAACCGCTTTATATTAGAGGCCATTTGCGGCTCAGCCATCTGCTCGGTCAGCTCCTGATAACGATGCTCTATCTGCTCCAAACGCTCCAGCATAGTCCGAATTACCTCGCTGCAATATTATAGCACAGCCTCCGTTAGTGCTTTAAGCGGGTAAGATGCCGGTCCGGTTCCAATTGACGGGTACCGGCCGCTGTTGTATGATGCAGAACATTAGAGGCAGGGCGAAACCGTCGGCACAAATATGACGTCTTATGTTCATGAGTAAAGCTTCCCGCCACCCACTGATAGAAGAAGTAGACCTGAAGTCATCAATGCCTGGTACCTTCGAGCTCTTCAGGAACGATGAGTTCAGTTTCTTTCTGGACAGCGGGATGGACCCGCATAAACTGGGGCGCTATTCCTTCATCGGCTCAAACCCTTTTCTGGTAATGAGCAGTCGTGGTACTGAGACTACGCTCCGCCGGGGAGCCGAAAAGAGCAGGCTGAGCGGCAGTCCCTTTGACATACTGAGTAATCTACTGGAAGTGTATCGGCTGGACTCCTGCCCCTCACCGGTACCATTCATCGGCGGCGCCGTCGGCTACTTAAGCTACGACCTCCGTCATTTTATTGAGCGGCTGCCCGGGACCGCCGTCGATGACCTCAAGCTACCCGAATGCTACTTCGGCTTCTACGACCTGATCCTGGCATTTGATAACCTGCGGGACAAGGCTTATATCATCTCAACCGGATTTCCGGAACTAGCAGAGGAGGAGAGGAGAAAAAGGGCCTCCGCACGCCTCGGTGAAATAAAGGCCAAGCTGGCCAAGGCACCGGACCCCGGACACGAGCTGCCTCCGATAACTACATCCCCCTCTACCGAGACAGTGAAGCTCAAGAGTGGGTTCACTCGTCCGGAATACATCAAGGCGGTTGAGAAAGCCCGGGAGTATATCATCGCCGGCGATATCTTCGAGGTAAATCTCTCCCAGCGCTTCGAGGCCGAGCTTTGCGTTACACCTTATGAGCTATACCAACGGTTACGGCAGATAAACCCGGCACCCTTTGCCTGCTATCTTGGCTTTGACGAGGTCACCGTGGTAAGCGCCTCGCCGGAGAGGTTTCTTCGACTAAGAGGAGACCAGGCCGAGACACGTCCCATCAAAGGCACCCGCCCGAGAGGAAAGACCCCCAAGGAAGACAGGGCCTTAGCCATAGAGCTTCTCAACAGCACAAAAGAGCGAGCCGAGAACATTATGATTGTCGACTTAGAGAGAAACGACCTGGGCCGCGTATGCCGTTTCGGCACCGTCAAGGTGACCGAACTGGTGATA
>JAQTTS010000307.1 GCA_028710655.1 Dehalococcoidales bacterium | reverse complement strand
GGCAGGGATTCATCGCACCGACCAGCATAAAGCTAGCCGGGAAAGTCAAGCTGCCCTGGGCCCGACTGATAGTAACTACTTTATCCTCAAGAGGTTGACGCAGCGCCTCGAGAACGGAATGACCAAACTCAGGAAGCTCATCGAGGAACAAAACACCGCGGTGGCTGAGACTAATTTCCCCGGGTCTTGGCCAGTGCCCGCCGCCGACCAGACCGGCGTGGGAGATGGTGTAGTGAGGGGAACGAAAGGGGCGCCGTCTAATCAAGGGAGTATCTGACGGTAGCAGGCCGCTGATGCTATAGATCTTGGTAACCTCCAGCGACTCCTCAAAATTCATCGGCGGTAGTATTGACGGGAGCGTACGTGCCAATAATGTTTTACCGCTTCCTGGCGGCCCCACCATAACAAGGTTATGCCCTCCGGATGCAGCTACCTCCAGGGCACGCTTGACATGCTCCTGCCCCTTAATGTAAGCCAGGTCAGTAGCAACAAGATGGTCAGAAACATCTTCCGGCATATCATCGGCCTGGTATTCCGGTGGCGGTATCTCTCTCCTCAAATAACCGACCAGTTGAGCCAGCGAGGCAATGGGGGTAATCTTCACCCCTTCTATCAAGGACGCCTCTTTAGCATCGGCTTCAGGAACAATAAGTGCGGTAAACCCTTTCTCACGGGCAAGCGCAGCCATAGGTAAGACACCGTTGGTATGGCGAAGACTACCGTCCAGAGACAACTCACCGAGGATAACAGTATGAGAAACATCGGCCTGTACCTGTTCCGAGCTTAAAAGTATGCCAACGGCAATAGGCAAATCATAGGACGGCCCGGCCTTCTTGAGGTTAGCGGGGGCAAGGTTAACTACTATACGCCGGGCGGGAAAGCTGCAACCGGAATGCCGTATGGCAGCGCGAACCCGCTCCCGGGCTTCCTGGACAGCGGCATCGGGCAGACCAACGACAGTAAATGAGGGCAGCCCGGGTGAGATATCCACCTCAACTTCAATAGTAGCTCCCTCCAGTCCCGTAACAGCACAGCTGATTACCTTGGCCAGCATAACTAACCTTCCCTCTTTGTACGACACCCCATTGTAGCGTAAATGGATTCAGCACGCAAAGTATACGGCCACCTCCTTGACACAACCGCATACTTTGCCCTATACTACCTTGCCTTATGCCAATCTATTTTGATAGACTGCCGGAGATAATAAATGAGCATCATGAGTAACCAAACAGCCCCGGTAAAAAAGCCTTGGGAGCCCACTACGGCTGGAACACTGAATATAATATCGGGCTGCTTTGGAATCGCGGGCGGGATTTATTTTGCCAAAATCGGTGAACTGGACTGGGACCTTCCTGCCCTGATTATTGCTGTTGTAGGAGTGGTGGGCATCTCCAGGATAGCCCTGGGGATAATTGCTCTAATCGGTGGCATATTTGCCAGAAGGAGAAAGCTCTGGGAAGTAGCGCTGGCCGGCTCTATTATAGCTATACTCTGCGCCCCCCCGTTAGGGATACTATCCACGATATTTGTCTCAATAGGCAAGAAGGAATTCAAATAGACTTTTTCGGAGCAGTCGATGACCATATCCTATACCGGCACCTTTCCAATCAAAGACAGCACGAATGGTCTCATCTGGCAGGCATATCCCCTCAATCTTCTCTAACTGATCCTTTTTGTCCACCATGTCCGGAGCCCGCTGTACCATTATCCAATCACCTCCGGTAAACATGAAAGTGTCAACTATGGCAGTATTAACACTCCCTTGTTATACCAATTCTTAACGACTTGTTGTGCTCTAATTCTGATGCTACAATAAATCCAGGCAGGAAGATAATCATATGTCGCTTGACTCCATCATCGTCAGAGGCGCTCGTGAGCATAACCTGAAGGATATCAACGTCACTATACCGCGTGACAAGCTGGTGGTTATCACCGGCGTTTCCGGATCAGGGAAGAGCTCACTGGCCTTCGACACCATCTATGCCGAGGGACAACGCCGTTACGTGGAATCCCTGTCGGCTTATGCCCGCCAGTTTCTAGGACTGATGGAAAAACCGGATGTTGACTACATTGAGGGTCTGAGTCCGGCAGTTTCCGTCGACCAGAAAGGGGTAAGTCGAAACCCACGTTCTACAATGGGAACGATAACCGAAATATATGATTACCTACGGCTGCTTTTTGCCCGGGTCGGGCACCCTCATTGTCCCCAGTGCGGGCGTGAGATTACAGTACAGACGATACAGCAGATTGTTGACGCTATCACCGCACTTCCCAAAGACAGCCACATAATGATTCTGGCGCCTCTGGTCAGGGATCGTAAGGGGGAATACCAAGCGGTGTTCGACGATCTGCGCAAGACAGGCTACGTAAGGGTACGTATTGATGGTGACATTCATGACCTGTCCGAGCAATTACATCTGGACAAGAACAAGAAGCACTCTATCGAGGCTGTGGTTGACCGGCTGGTAGTCGGCCAGAGCGGGAGTCAGGACCGTATTACCGATTCGGTGGAAACCGCCCTTAAGCTGGGGGCCGGAGTGATCCTAGTATCGATAGTTGATGGTGAGGAGATGCTCTTCTCAGAGCACTTTGCCTGTGTTCACTGCAGCGTCAGTCTTGGCGAAATTGCTCCAAGAACATTTAGCTTCAACAGTCCCCACGGCGCCTGTCCGGAATGCAGCGGCCTGGGCTTCAAACAGGAGTTGGATCCTGACCTTATTATCCCCAATAAGGATATCTCCATCACCGACGGGGCTATCCGCCCCTATCAGTCCGGGTTCTGGTACCTCGAGCAGCTTGATGACCTGGCCCGACGGCATGGTTTTTCTCTCAATAGCCCGGTTAGAAGCTTAACCAAGGACCATCTTGATCTGGTACTATACGGTGAGAAGGGCGATCTGGTAAGTTATCGCAATCGCTTCGGCCGGGTGAGGCAATATTGCACCGGTTATGAGGGTATAATTCCACGGCTGGAGCGGCTATATCACGATACGGAGTCGGACAACTCCCGGGCATCACTGGAACGCTATATGACAACCAGGGAGTGTCCCATCTGTAATGGCAGGCGCCTCAAACCGGAGTCTCTGGCGGTAACTATCGGCGGCCAGAATATTATTGAAGTCAGCTCGCTATCAGTTTCTCAGTCTCTCAATTGGGTAACCGCGCTCAGAGAAGGTAAGCAGCCCATCCTGAGCCAGCGTGAGCAGATGATCGCCCACCAGATTATCAAAGAGATAACGGCGCGGCTGGGCTTTCTCAAAGACGTCGGCTTGGACTATCTCACATTAGACCGTCCCTCGGCTACCTTGAGCGGCGGTGAAGCGCAACGAATTCGCCTGGCTACCCAGATCGGCAGCGGACTGATGGGCGTACTCTACATCTGTGATGAGCCAACGGTAGGTCTGCACCCCGCCGAC
>JAQTTS010000306.1 GCA_028710655.1 Dehalococcoidales bacterium | reverse complement strand
GTTGCACCGGCTCCAGCCAAAACTTGGCGTATTTATGCCCCGATTCTACATGGATGTGAGCTGGCTCCTTGGCCTCGTTACTGAAAAAGAAAAAACGCAATCTCCCAATTTTCTTAACCGTCGGCATGCCTACATTATAACTCGCATGGCTATCTGAGTATAGATTCATCGTAACACATCTTGTCCACTTCACATTAATTCGGAGGTAACTCAATGATAGAACAAAGAATACGATTTGGCGGCAGATTCCTGGTTGAGTGTTTTGACAGGCTCGGCAACCTTAAATGGAAGGAAGATGTTCACAATATCGTAACCAACGAGGGCCTGAATGCGCTACTGAATATCATGCTACATGGCTCGACACAGATCACAACCTGGTACTGCCTGCTCTTTGAGAGCGATACCACACCGGCCGCCGGAACGACCTATGCCACGCCTGTCTTCACCGAATCGACAGCATACGACGAATCGACAAGGCCGGCGTATAACGAGGCGGCTGCCTCGTCCCAGAGCATCACCAATTCAGCCAACAAGGCTGTCTTTACGATTTCCGGCACTAAAACCATGTACGGAGCTGCCCTGGTCGGCGGTGGGTCAGCGCCCTCAACCAAAGGCGACACGGCTGGTGGTGGGACGATGTTCTGTGCTGCCAAGTTCTCATCTGCCAGATCAGTCGTGGATGACGATGTGATCAACCTAACTTATAGCATAAGCGCGGCTGATGATGGAGTCTAGTAAAAATATATAAGGCCGGTGAAATTCCGGCCTGTTCTTTCGGAGGTTTCAATGGCTTATGAAATAATGATCGGTACTCTCACGGACGTTCAAAAATCGACTGCGGCAGATTTAGTGCAGAAGCTTGAGGCCCTGGATGCGGCGCTGGCGGCCATCCAGACCGAACGTGCAGAAGCGGAGGGTATTTGGAATCAGAAAACCAATGCAATCAATATCGAGAAAAGCAAGGTCAGGGATGAATTGAGAGCCCTACGAGCTGTAGATATCAAAGAGGTATAAATGGCCTGGTACAACGTATCCTGGGGGTATCGCAAATCAATCGTCATTGCCGGAAGCTCAGACGGTGCACAGTCCGGCTATCAGCTTAAACTGCTGGTTGGTAAAACATCTTCTGCATCAGGTGAAGATGTTGATTGCAACGGCCATTGCCAGGATGATTTCGATGATCTCAGGTTTACCAAGTCAGACGGCACAACCTTGCTTGACTACTGGATTGAGAGCATAAGCGGGAGCGGAAGCACGGCACTGGCAACCGTCTGGATCGAAGTAGACAGCATTGCAGCCTCGCCGAGCACCACGACAATCTATATGTATTACAGCAATTCCGGTGCCAGCGCCTACTCAAATGGAGAAAACACTTTTCCCTCGTTCTTCGAGCATTTTAACGGTACTTTAAGCAAATGGTCCGGGGATACTTCGTATGCCAGCCTGTCGGGCAGCATCATGAGCTACAGTGCCAACAATAGCTGGCATGGCATGAGCAGCAATGCTGAATCCGGGCTGCAGAAGTTCGGCATTCGCATGTATGCCAAGATGATGGCTGCAGGTGGGGCTGCCGGAGGCAGAAGCGGCGGCGCTGCGTACCTTTACGTAGACGGCAGCGGACTCAATCCGCAGATAGTTATCGGCGATACCGGAGAAACTCAGATAAATACCAACTGGGTAGCCAACAGCTGGATGATCTTCGATATCAACATCCTGGCAGGTGTTAGCGTTAGGTGGTACAAGAACGGGACCGAATGCTCCAACAGCCCGAGGACCACCAGCATCCCTTCCTCTACCACCGCTCCCTTGATAAACGCCCATTTTCAGGGCTGGGCTTACACGGTAAATGTCCAGTGCGACTGGATACTTTTCCGCAAACATACAGCCAATCAGCCGGTCTGGAGCAGCTTCGGCAGCGAGGAAACCAGCTCGCAAACCTATGAACTTTCCCTTGCAGACAGTGTAAAAGCTGGTGAATCAACAGTTAAACCTGTTCTGACCATCAAATTCAGTTTAACTGAGGGCTTGAAAGGCGGGGATGGCATGGCCTATCCCAGGCTTTCTAATCCCTTGCTCAGCGATGAGCTGGACCTGTCCGATTTTTCCACTTATATCAGTTATTTTGAGGAGAACCTGCTGGACGGATTGAAGGCATCGGTGATCCTGTCGACCCTGTTAAAGGTTGAGTCCATCCTCACTGACGGGATAACAGGATCCGATACAGATTTCAGTCAGGCTCTAATACAGTCTGCTCTTTACGATGTCTGCAAGTTCTCAGAGATATTGACTCAACAGCTTATTGCTTTTCCTTCATTGAATGATGTGGTCAAAGCCAGCGACAATTCAGCCACATGGCTGCTGGCGCTGATAGGACTGTTCGACGGAGTGAAGGCAGGCGATGCCCAATCATATGTTTACATCATACCTCTAGCCTTAGCCGATGCAGTTAACTTAATCGGCGGTGCCGGCAGGCTGATTGGATCGGGTGATGAAAGCGGTGACTCCAACGTCGATATCGATACATTTCATCTGAGCAAGTTCACAGCCAGGTACACCGGAAAGATGAGGTACATCTATATCAGGGC
This sequence comes from Dehalococcoidales bacterium, assembly GCA_028710655.1. The sequence continues at coordinate 835 of JAQTTS010000306.1, read as the reverse complement.
AGCCGGGACAGGCAGCATCAAGCTCGCCATCTATGCGGACAATGCGGGAGAGCCGGGTGATTTGATTGCAGCTCTCAATGACAGTCAATCGCTAACAGAAGGCTGGAATAAGATCGCCTTCCCGTCGATAGATATCACCGCCGGTACTGTGTACTGGTTAGGATTTAACAGCGAATGATCGTCAAAGATGCTTACATAGCTGGCACTGCAGATGCCTCTACCTTTTGGCATTACGGCAATTTCTACACCAGGGCGATGACCTTCACAGCCGGTGCATACTATGTGCTGACCAGGGTGAGCTTGAAGCTCTACGTATCAAGCAACGTTGGTACTGACAACCCTGTAATCACAGTTAAGCTTTATTCGACGTCGGGCGGAGCTCCCAGCGCTGAATTGGCCGCAACCACGACCACCAGACACGTAAATGAGCTGACAACCAATACAGCCGGAGAATGGTACGATTTCGATTTCAGCGGCTACAGCCTTTCATCCGGGACTGTCTATGCCATCTATGTGCAGATAGTCTTTGATTATGCCAGCAAATATGTTTACTGGAAGGGGGTTAGCTCCGGCAATCCCTACGGCGGAGGCTGCGGGTACGAATTTCATGACAACTACCCGACAGGCTGGTATGAGAGCGCCAATGCGGACTACGATTTCAAGATATGGGCTAACTCCAACATCTACCTCCATTCTGCTACTGGGTCTCGCCGCTACAAGACGGCGGATTTTACCGGCTTTTCCTTCCCCAATCCGGCCGGCAGCGGTTTTACATCGGCCAACGATGGCTACGCCCTGCAGGCCGGCCTGAGCGCTGACCCCCTTCTGACCGTTG
>JAQTTS010000305.1 GCA_028710655.1 Dehalococcoidales bacterium | reverse complement strand
AACAGTTTTTGAGACTGTCGCGTCTGCCTCTTCCGCCACTTCGGCACAAGCGGAAGACGAGATTCGAACTCGCGATCCTCTCCTTGGCAAGGAGATGCTCTACCGCTGAGCCACTTCCGCCCGTTAATGGTGGTGCCGAGGCTCAGAATCGAACTGAGGACACGCGGATTTTCAGTCCGCTGCTCTACCAGCTGAGCTACCTCGGCACAAAGGTTATTTTAACCTAGTGGGGTCGCGCCGTCAAACCGGGAGTTGCTTAGTTGTTTCAGCCGTTCATAACATCGCGGCGCTTCTGCTCAGGATTAAACTTTCTTGCTATTGACTAAGGTGTCCCAAGAAGACTAAACTTTAGTGCAATAATTTCAGTCACCCTGGTTACATAATCCTGGAGAAAGGAGTTGAGATGTATAAAAAAATATTGGTGCCACTGGATGGTTCTGAGGTCAGCGAAAATGTTCTTGGCCATGTCAAGGCAATAGCTCGAGGATGCCAGGTTAAAGAGGTGGTGCTGCTTCAGGTAGTTGAGCCCCTTCTGATATCATTTAAGTCAACTATTACCATGGCCGACCGCTACCGTGAGGAAGTGGATAAATATGAGCAATCCATTGAAGATTACCTTGGCCGGGTGGCCGGGACTCTGAAGAAGGGCGGCCTGCCTGCCAAGACTGTGATGGTACGTATAACCCACGGTTCGGTGGCTGATGAGATACTTAACTATGCTACGGAGAACGGGGTCGACCTGATTGTTATGAGCACACACGGCAAGTCGGGCCTGTCACGCTGGCACTTCGGTAGTGTGGCTAACAGGGTATCCAGCCATTCTACTGTTCCCGTGCTTATCGTTACGCCGAGTGGTTTCCGGACCGGATGAGACGGCCTATACGGGCTTGCCTGTGACTGTGACCGGCGTCGGGACGTTTTGGGGAACATACTCTCAGATTATCCCTGTAATTTGGCGGGTTTGTTCTTAGATTGTCTTTATTCAGATTCTTAAGGGAATTGACACCGGATGGATGTCAAATATAAGCTGGTATCATACTGGTGGAGTGCCCCGGGCCAATGCGGGTAGTCTTGCTAAGGAGGTCTTTGATGGTCTCACCAGAAGAGAAAGGGCAGAAGGTGAAGGGAGTAGAGAAAGCGGCGAGTGGTGAGTCGGATACGCAAATGAAGCAGAACAAGATGGGGCTGTTGTGTTATGCCGGCTTCTGGGTAACCGGCATCATCTTTCTTATTATCGAGAAGAAGAACAACATGATCCGTTTCCATGCTATGCAGTCTCTGGTTACCTTCGGCATCCTCCATATTATCTGGGGTGTTGCCGGTAATTTCGGTAGCCCCCTGGTCTGGGGCGTCGGTTACGGATGGGGTCTGTTTTCGCCGATGTTTATTGCCGGCATGGTTGTTTTCAGTGTTTTCTTCGCCATCTGGTGGATACTCTGGGCGGTGCTGATGTACCGGACCTATCATGGCACGACCTACCGGGTGCCTGTATTCGGTAATCTAGCCGAGAAATGCCTGGCCAAGCTGGATGCCGAAAGGTAACAGCTGACTTAGCTGGTCTCCCGGCGGCAGTGTCAGGGACTTGACGAAACCCGTCTGTTTATCTATACTTGGCTTTGTGGTAGTTACTGGCCACCGACCAGTGCGGCGGTGAGCTTAATAGATTAGTAAGGATGATCATTTTTAGTCGCTTGGATCTGTTATGACCGAGACGGCAGAAAAACCAGGATTTCTGTTTGATGCCTTCTCTGTTAAAAGACAGAGAGGGCATTTCTTATTTGGGTACGAGGGAAGAGCCGCTATGCCGGATATTGGATTTATCGGGGCGGGTACGGTAGGTACCGCCCTGGCAATCAAGCTAAACAGCAGAGGCTACCCGGTGGTAGCCGTATCCAGCCGCAGCCGGTCTTCAGCCGGAAAACTAGCGGCAAGAGTCAAAGGATGTTCGGTGGTGGGCAGCGGTCAGGAAGTGGCTGACGCTGCTGAGCTTGTTTTCATTACCACCTCCGATGATGCCATCGCCTCCGTGGCAGCACGGATAAAGTGGCATCGCGGGCAGGGGGTAGTTCACTGCTGCGGTTCCGAATCGACTGATATCTTGGCTCCGGCCAGTAAGGCGGGAGCCATTACCGGTGTCTTTCACCCTCTGCAGTCTTTTGCCAGTGTGGAAAGGGCTCTTGAGAATATCCCCGGCTCCACCGTTACCATCGAGGCTGAGCCGCCCTTGCTGGAAACACTTAAGGATATCGCTGCTGCTCTCGATGCCCAGTGGATTGAGCTGAAGGCGGCAGCCCGTGTGGTCTATCATGCTTCGGCGGTATTTGCCTGCAACTATCTGGTCACCCTGGAGAAGCTGGCTGCCGACCTTTGGCAGACCTTTGGGATCCCGCGGCAGCAGGCTATTCGGGCACTGCTGCCGTTGATACGGGGTACCATTCACAATATTGAGGCCGTCGGCATCCCCGGATGTCTCACCGGCCCAATCGCCAGGGGAGATATCAATACCGTCAGTAAACATCTCGATGCTCTTAAAGAGGCGGCCCCTGATCTGCTTGCTGCCTACCGGGAACTGGGCTTGAAGACCATTCCGGTTGCTCTGGATAAGGGAAAGATAGACGGGCGGCGGGCGAAGGAACTGGAGGCAGTACTGACAGGTACGACAGAAAAGTCTAGGGGAGATACGGGAGGAAGATAATGATGAGAAAAATGCTGAAGAGTAAAATCCACCGGGCCCGGGTTACTCAATGCAATATTGACTATGAAGGCAGTATTACTATTGACAGGCATCTGATGCAGTCGGCCGATATCATACCCTACGAGCAGGTGGAAGTCCTGGATATCAATAACGGTGCTCGTTTCACTACCTATGCTATCGAGGGGGATGAAGGTGGTGAAATCTGCCTAAACGGTGCTGCGGCGAGGATGGTGGCTAAGGGTGACACCGTTATCATCCTTACTTACTGCTATCTTAGTGATGATGAAGCACCTAATCTGGTGCCTACCCTGGTCTATGTTGATGCGCAAAATGTCATCGTTGAAAGTAAAGAGGCGGTTCCGTCTTCCCTATTCTGATGACAGGTACGATTCCCCCGGATAATAAGAGAAAGGAGAGGAGCAAAAGTGCGGATTTCCATTAACGAAATAAAGGAAATGAAGCGGAAGGGTGAGAAAATCGCTATGCTGACCGCCTATGACTATGTTATGGCCGGTATAATCGATGGGGTGGGAGTGCCTCTCACTCTGGTCGGGGATAGCCTGGGCATGGTGGTCCTGGGTTATCAGTCGACGATACCGGTGACGATGGATGAAATGCTGCACCATACCAAGGCTGTGGTCAGAGGCTCCAGTCGCACATTGGTAATTGGTGATATGCCGTTTATGACCTATGCTAATGTTACCGATGCCCAGCGTAACGCCGCCCGCTTTATTC
>JAQTTS010000304.1:1712-3431 GCA_028710655.1 Dehalococcoidales bacterium | reverse complement strand
GGCGGCAATTCGGTTTTAACGCCATCCCGGTATCTAACATTGAAAAACGGGTCTTTGCTTGAACGTGTGCCGATGACTTCAATTGATTGCCCTCGCATAAAAACCGACAACATGGTTTCATACCGGAAATGCCCGTCTTCTTCCTGGACAAGCCGGGGATCACCCAGGAAACTCCAGCCAATCCCAAATATCCTTGCCACCTTATGGCATCCGCTTGCAGACAGGTAAGGTTTCCCGCTTTGATCAGTCCAATCGTTCGGCGCAGTCAATCGCAGGACAATGGTTTTAATCTTCTTAATGGCTTCAATGCGTTTCTCCGCCGTGTTGGCGACATCAAGTAAATAGTCATTCTCAAGCGAAACTAAGTCCCCACCCTTGACACCATTTACTACTGCATCAACAACATGGTCTTTCATATTTCTCCTCCTCGTTGTAATCATTTAAGATTGCAGTAATTCTGCTAATGTCGTTTGCGGCAGGGTGACATTTATTACATAAGGTAATCCCGTTGTCTATATCCCATATTTCCTTAACAGCCAATGCTTCTTCAAATGTGCAAACATTGAATTTGTGAACCATATCAGATAGCAACCTGATGTGATGGGCCTCAAGATTGCCACCCCTACCATCACCACACAGATAGCAGGTGAAGTTGTCCCGTTCAAAAACTCCCTGCCGCCACTCCGCATACTGTGGAGAATTCCTAATCCTCATAATCAATGGCGTTTTACCGCCCTTCCATCTATGATGTTCCGACCCTCTCTTCCTGTATACCGGCCTGTTTGCCCAAACTCTTTCGTAGGTTGCCCTATGCTGGGGCATCCTGCTTGGATGATTGTCTCCTGCCATTTCGGGCCACTTAATGCCCTTGTTCCACGGTGTATGCCCCTCCTTGAACTCGGTCTTAGGTGACAATCGAACTCCTCGGTTATCTGGCCGGATTTGCTTAACCATTTCCCTAAGACGTTTTTTTTCCGAAGGCGATCTTTCGTAGTTTCCAGTTCCCCGTAGAGCGACATTTTGCCGTTTCAGTATCTTATATACGGTCGTGTAGTTGATGTTCAACTCGGCAGAGATTTGCCTTGCGTTCATCCCTGATAGATACATCTCCTTGCAGGCGGCATCCCTCGTCTCCTTGTCGTCAGCTATCGCCGGAACATCGTGGACGGTCTCGTAATTAACAATTTCTCTGCCGTTCTCGTTCATCGTTAGCCTCCCTAAGCCTTTAGAATTTCCGCTATTTTCTCGGACACAGCCTCACCCGTTTTCATCTGGTCGGCGAAGTCCTTCGGTTTGTAAAGTGTCGCTTGCAGTATTAATGCCATGATTCTAGCCACCCTGCTGCAACCGGAATTAGATTCGCACCCCCCACAGTTGCCGTGTTCCTCGCAGTATTTCTTGCAGTAATCCGTTCCTCTGTGGTAGGGGAATCCTGCGACCTTAACTATTTCCGCCGCCGTCCACTCCAGCATGTCTTCGGGCTTTTCAGGAATGTTCACTCTATTTCTCCTCCCTCACCAAGCCGTCTTGGTCATGCACAACCATTTCCCCGCGCTCGTTCAGTAATATGGTTGCTCGTCTCTGGCTGCCGTCCATTCTGCGTAAGTTCAGGGTGACTGATTCTCCTAACTCCAGGGCCAGTTCGGTGATTTTCACTTCCGTGGTAGGCATGTTGAGCCTCCGTTCTTTTGCTTGCCATGCCTGCACGGGCGACATGGC
>JAQTTS010000304.1:0-1612 GCA_028710655.1 Dehalococcoidales bacterium | reverse complement strand
CCATTCTGCGTAAGTTCAGGGTGACTGATTCTCCTAACTCCAGGGCCAGTTCGGTGATTTTCACTTCCGTGGTAGGCATGTTGAGCCTCCGTTCTTTTGCTTGCCATGCCTGCACGGGCGACATGGCAGCCTATCGCACCCCCGGCGGTGCCTTCTCAATTTCCCGGGACAGGTCAGGGCTTCCCCGGGTAGCGTCTTCGCTCCCTGACAGCGCCCGGTTCTTCGCGTCCATGGCCGCTTCTCCGGGTCCCTTTTGGTTTATCGTTTTAACTGGCGGGGAGGCAATGGGGGTGCTGATTCCCGGCCTCCCGTTGGCAGCGGGCGCTCCAGACACAGAGCTTCATTGCCCCAGCGAAGAAGGGCCTCGGCCTTTCGGTGCCAGCTACTCGGCGGATTCCCAGCTTCACTGCTCCCGCCAAACTTATTAACTTTTGGAGGCGGGAGGCCGAATCGAACGGCATCTCCCGGCTTGTCTGGTAGCTAACCAAGACACCACCAGGCGTGTGTCCACAAGAACTGTCCGGGCAGCCTTGACGCTCACTACCGCTCCCGCCAAACTTCTTTCAAGGCGGGGACTGTGCTACTAGGCTCTCGCCCTTTTCGGCTTACTGGCACAGTTACGCAATCCTCCCCGCCAAAGACTGATTACCGGTTATGCCGCTACCTCCCGTACGTGGCTTGCCACCGTTCCACTGCTCCGAAGAATCCGTACCGCTCCATCATTTCGTAGAATACTTCCGACCACATAAAAGCCGGATAGTTCGGCGGACAATAGTTCATTGATTTATGTTTAGGCTTCTCCGGTTCAGGTTCTTCTTGCGATACTTGCACTACAACCTTTTCACTGACAATCACAGGATCAGAAGGATAGTTTAAATTGTGCAGTTCAAAGCAAATAGTGTAATCTCCGGGGTGACTGAAGGTTATTGTCCAATCGGTAGTTGCCTCATAGCCTTCATCTACCGGAAAACCTCCCTCAGGCCCCCAGGCACCCTCATTGATGAAGGTATATTCTATTCCTTCAGAATCGGTTGCCGCGAAAGTCACTTCACTTTCTGTTGGCCCTTCATCAACCCAGAAGAAAAATCGCACATTTGATCGCTCGAGCTTTCCACAAAAATGCTTGTATGTCATCGGAATTACTGTGGCATCATTTGCATAGATTTCCTCCGGGACATCGAAAATAAACTGCCCCTTTTCATCCCCCTCCGCCCCCGCTACTGCGGGAATCAACAACGCGAACACTAACACCAGTACCGCCACTGCAATTAACATGGGAAATCGTTTCACTTGGGACACTCCTTTGGATTTGAATTTGATACTGCTTTATGATCCGCAAACCCCCGCCGCATAGGACGTATTTGCCAGCAGGAGAATGGCTACTACCAGGAGAATCAGGAGAAACTTTTTCATTGGGATGCCTCCCCCCTCAATTGATCCACGAATCCCTTCGCCCGCCGCAAGCCCCACCCGGTCACCTGCCGACACAGCTTAATGGCCGGAATGTAACCCCGCCCGACAAGCTCCTCCTTGATGGCTTCACGGTACGGCTGTCCCATGGCGGCAAGCCGTTCCTTAAATTTTTTCTCTTCGCTGGCGGTCATGCGGTCAT
>JAQTTS010000303.1 GCA_028710655.1 Dehalococcoidales bacterium | reverse complement strand
GAACGGCTATCCGCCAATACAATGGCAGGTCGATCTTGGACGTGCTTGACAACTTCATGAACGACATTGCCAGGGACGGCATAGACCGGGCCAATATCAACAGGACAGCCGATTGGATACGGGCCAACTATACGACGGCCGTACTTGGCATCAAGCCTGCCATCGCCCTTAAGCAGATACCTTCCGTTGTGGCTTACATGACGGATATGCCGGTTACTGATTTTGCTAAGGGGATTGCCGATTTCTGGACAAACCCGATAGCCCACTACCGCTTTCTCATGGAGAACTCTACGTTTGCAAAGACACGCTTCACGAGAGGCTTTGAGAGGGACATCCGGTTTGCCATGAGGCAGAAGACGGCCAAGCAGATAGCAGGAATGGGCAACTTCCGAGACTGGTTTTTCACTCTCATAAGCACGGGCGACAAGGTGGCCGTGGTACAAGGCATGTGGGCGAAGTACCAGTCGGGCTTGAGTCAGGGGCTTAGTCAGGCTGATGCCATACGTCAGGCTGAGATCACCACTCAAAGGACACAGCCTACCTCCGACCTTGAGACCCTTGCCATGATTCAACGGGGGCACTCGTTCCTTAAGTTGGCTACCATGTTCCAAAACCAGCCCAACAAGTACTTCCGGTTGCTGGCAGACAACGCCCGTAACTTCCAATATGGCAGGGGGAGCCGTACCAAAGCAGCAGGCAACCTCTTCCTCGTTTGGGTAGTGCTGCCTTGTCTGTTCCAGCTAATAGCGGATGCCTTCAAATGGAACACAGAGCATCAGGCGAGGGCTTGGGTGCTCGGGCCGGTGAACCATCTTCTTGTGTTCGGCCAGATAGCGCAGAGCATGTACGGCTGGCTTGGGAATGAGAAGTTCGACTACAGCATAAGCCCGGTCTTCGAGAGTATAGAGGACCTTCAGATGGTCATATCCAAAGCAGCAAAGATGGTAAGGGACGGCAAGGACCCGTATGAGGATATCGACGTAAATGATTTCATTAAAGCTGTGGAATATTTTGCCAAGGCGGCGGGACAGGTTGTCGGACTCCCGACGCCATATCTCATTCAGATAGAGAAGGCTATCAGGGACGGACGCCCAATGGAGTTCATATTCAGTCGATGGGCGCTTGGCAACCCTGAAGGCGACGTGAACAAGGAAGTATCGGACCTGTTTGCAGGACTCGGCGCTGTACCTGAAGGGGCCGAGAGGGGCGAACTCTCGATCAAGCCGGAGAACGTCTACACGTTGAACACCCTTGATAACGATATCCGCCGCAAAATGAGGGGGATGCTTCCAGACGACATCCTATCCGGTGACTACTCACCCATTATCAAGGCTTGGGCTGAGAAGGAAAAGGCCAGGGCTGAAGCCGATATTCTTCCCGACATGGCCCTCTCCAAGATCAACACTGACCCTGAAGAGGATGATACGATCCTTCAGTATTACCAGCAATGGCAGGCACGACTTGAAATCGACAACCTGCGTGACCTAGAGGAGTTCGACAAGCTATATCCAAAGGCGTACTTAGGGAACGTTACCAGACGGCAATACGAACTTATGGTTCAGTATATGAACACGCCGGAGGACAAGAGGGCGGACTTTCTTGAAGCGCATCCTGAACTTCAGGTGAATCCCCGTGACAAATGGTTACAGTCCCATCCTGAGCAAAACGCCATGCTGGCCGTTTGGGGGGATGCAAAGCTGTGGACGGTAGAGGCACGCCAGCATGTACAGGACTTCATTGAGGAATACGACATTCCCGACAGTGCCTTGGGAACACTACCCCCCGTCAATATCATGGATGCCCTGGTAAGGTACAACACGGCGGTCTCTAAGTTTGGTGCAACCAGCGCAGAGGCGAAGCTACTCCGGTTGGAGAATCCGGCCTTGAATGATTGGGGCGATTGGGGCGAGATAACTGACCCTGTTCAGGCGCTACGGATAAGCGTGCAGTATCGGGCTGAGGATGAAGCATACAACGCAATCAAGGCGGTAGACAACTCCTATCAGGCGCAGGTGGATAGGGACAAGGCCAGAGAGGACTACTTGAAGATTCATCCCGAGTATGCCAGGGCGAGGCGTGAGCGTGAAGCATGGCGCAAGGGATACCCTGACCATCTGATTGAGGAGTATGTCGAATACTACATGCTTCCGACGAAGGGCAACGCCAAATGGAAATACAGGCGCACGCACAAGGAATTCAATGATGTAGCGGAGCGCATAGAGGGATGGAAACCATTGTCGGGTGGCGGCAAGGGGCTTACGTATGTGGGCATGATCTAGTGTGTTTTTTTGGCAGAACAGTTGCCAAAATAGAAGTTTAGTTTGACAATTAGGCAATAGAAGGAGGAATCACATGGTAACGGACGAACCCACGAAAACCTTGCAGGACTCCCCTCAGCCTGAAGCTGAACCGGCTCCTGCGGGCGATCTTGGGACTCCAATGGGGGAACCCACGAAAACCTATACCGAGGCTGATATCCAAATGGCCAAGGCTGCGGCAGGCCGAGAATGGGGCCGCAAACTGAAGGCAGTCGAAGTGGAGAGGGACACTCTTAGAGCGCAACTCACCACGGTTGAAAGCCAGATGGCGGATACCAACAAGCGGATCGGTGACCTTGAGTCGCTTATCGAGAAGAACGAGGAAGAGGCTGCAAAGGCCGATCCCGAAGCGGCGGCTGCACTCCGGCTCAAGAGGGAAGGGCGACAACTACGGGCGCAACTGGAGGAACAGAAGCGAAACCTTGAACGTGAAAAGGCTCAGTGGCAAAAGGACCTAGATGCTGCCAAGGCTTATGCCAAGGAGCGCACGGCCAAGGAGGTAGGCGAAGAGTATGGCGTTGACCACAGTCTACTCGCTGAGATCGTTCCAGACGGTGACCGGGACAAGATGGTTGCAGTAGCCAAGAAGCTGCCCAAAACGGCGGCCCAGGCTCCTACTCCCAAGCCCGACAGCTTGCAAGGTGGAAGTGGGCGAACCTATCAAGAACTACGTGATGCCTACATAAACAACCCGCACGACCCCAAGATTGCGGCTGCTTACTTGAAGGCACGCAAGGAGAAGGGGCTACCGTGCTGAACGTAACGAAAGGAGATTAGCTCATGGGTTATACAACCACAGCCGAGCTTGCGGATACCATACCAACCGTAATCGAGCAGGCACGGTTTACCTCGCAATTCAAAGCCATCATGAGCTCTCTGTGCTGGAAGAGCACGAAGAAGCTGCATGAAGGCTCAACCAAGAACTTTCCTTACTGGGGAACCGTGACGGCCCAGTCCCTTACTGAGGGCCAGGACATGTCTACAGCCGAGCAGATGGAGGATACCCTTGTAACGATCACTCCGTCAGAAGTAGGCTGCAAGATCATCCTGACCGACAAGCTTCTGAGGGACAACCAGGAGGACGTGAAGCGTG
>JAQTTS010000026.1 GCA_028710655.1 Dehalococcoidales bacterium | reverse complement strand
GTGATACTAACTTGGCGACTACTTCCGGTAACGTCGGTATCGGTACCGTAACCCCTCTTGGTTTACTCCAGGTCGGCACCTCACCTAATGTCCCATTGATAGTGAAAGCTTCCGGAAATGTAGGCATCGGCACCACAGCGCCTAACTATAACTTAGAAGTCGCCTCAACCGGTTACTTCGGAGGAGACGTAAAATTAGGAACAGGTACCTTTGACCACGCATCAGGCGCAGCTGACGCATATATCACCGGCAACCTGGAAGTAGACGGCTCAACCTGGTTAGGCGATGCCGCGGCAGATACCCTCACCGTAGTCGGCAGCCTTACTGCCGCTAACGTTGATATGACTATCGGTAATCTGACGATAGGGAATAATCTATCCGCTTCAACAGGGAATGTCAGCTTATCCAACACTTCAGGTAACCTTGCCCTTGGAAATGATTCAGGGACCTTCGCTTTAGCTTCTTCTGGTTTAGATATATCTACCGGTGGAGCGATCTCTAACGCCACAACCCTCTCCATGGATAACCAGCTCACTAACTCCTACGCCAATTCTGCTGCCATCAACTTAAGCGGGAACGCTTCAGGTATTACCTTCGGCGGAACAGGCACCAATCAGATCATCACAGGAGGGACCAACAGTTTAGCCTTGATGCCTGGTGGTAATGTGGGTATAGGGACGACGCTTCCAGCGGAAGTGTTAGATGTAAATGGGAGATTGAGATTGGCCCAGGCTTCGGTTCCGATTTCTACTACAGATAAACTCTACAATGTCGCGGGAGATATCTATTGGAACGGCGCGCAACTAAATAGCCCGGGGGGCGTTCTTCCTGCAGGCGATGCAGGCCAGACTTTGAGAAGCGATGGAGAGAGCTGGTTATCGACTTCCGTCTTGTTTAATGATGGTACGAATGTCGGCATTGGTACTGATAACCCGAGCCTCGCAAAGCTAACGTTAAATGGTAAAGCCACAATAGCCGATGACGTCACTGATACGGACGGTGATGGTACTATATATATAGGTAAAGACAGCAGAGCGGCAGATAATGACTATGCGCCCTCCAACGGTTCTGAATACTTGATGTGGGACGATACTTATAGCCACGGCGGGAAGACCGGATGGTTCTATTTCTCGGCACCCGTTTCAACGACCAGCTTAAATGTGCGCAATAACAGTTCCATTACATTTGGCTCGGATCCTACTCCTCCGTCCGTAAGCTATGATGCTGATGGCGGAGTCGGCGGCACAGGTGCCTTTACTTTTTCTAAAGAAATCGTAACCGAAGGCTCAAGCCCCGCTTATTTGACATTTTCCAAAGCAGGGGAGAATACGCTTTATTCTCTGGCATTTGACGCGCAGGCACTTCCCGTACCGACATTACAACTTATAAAGAAGAGCGTTGATGTCGGGACCACCGCCCCATTGTTTGAATTCGATACCGCCGGAAGTTTCAGCGTATTTGATTCATTCGGTAACAAGAAGACAGTTATCTCAAGCGGAAAGAGCTGGAATAGCTATCAGCGCAACTTAGTCAGGAACGCGAGCTTTGAATCCAAGAAATTTATTAACTGGGCCACGGTCGGGACAACAACCCCGACGAACCCGCTCGTAGTCATAGACGACGCGGCTAACGCAAAATTCGATGGCCATTATGCGAAGATAAATACCGGGACTTCCGGAACAGCTCCGGCGCTGGTATTTTCAGTGCCTGCGTTTGATGTGGCTCGTTTAAGAGGAAAACAGATTTCAGTTTCCTTATGGGCAAGGAGCGCAAGCGGCACGCCGTCAGGGGCGATAGGGTATACTTATTCGGCAGCCGATAATATCCCTTCAAAAGCAAGACAACTGGATTTGACTACTACATGGCAGAATTTTACCTGGACGTTCCCTCAATCGGTCCCTGATACCTCTAGCACTGTCGTAAAGATATTTCTTTATCCGATAGGCGTAAATAACCCCGACCCGAATACAGGGGTAAACCGCAATTCCCCGGCAGTTATTACTTCACAGCAGAATACGATTTTCTGCTATTTTGACGGGATAACGTTAACTGAAGGCCCTCTATCTATAGATTATGGCCCTTCCCCCATAACTGATACAGGCGGCGACCAGGTAATTTACGGGAACCTGGCGATCGGTTCAGGATATGATCCTTATTTAACCGGTGATTACACTTTAGCTCCGCGTTTGACTTTCGGTGAACCTGACAGTTCTTATACGGGTTATGGCTCATACGGCATGGGTAGCGGTGAAATCCGTTTCTTACAATGGAGTTCAGGCGGCGGCAGATTCGAATTTAACCGCAGTATTATGATAAGAGAGGACCAGCTCGGTAATTACGGAGCGAGCCTCGTAGTTTCCAGGTTGAATGGGCCGGGCCAGGGCTACCACGCTAACACTAAAGGAGATGCTTTTGTCCTTGGTAGGCTTGAGGTTGGCGGGAATGTGGTAGACGGAGAAGCTTCGCCAGTGACCTCTCTAGTTGTCGGCAACGCAGTCCAGGATGCTAATATAAATTATGCGACAGCGGCGAGCGACGCATATATAAAAGGTAACCTGGAAGTAGACGGGATGATATATGGTACTATATCTGCCGGCACGGGTGCCGCCAGCTTTGGCCAGTTAACAGTTACCGGCAATACCTATCTTGCGACTACTTCCGGCAAAGTCGGTATTGGCACTAGTTCGCCATCCGCCGGGCTCACCGTCGGAGTAGGAAGTAATGACCATGTGAACCAAACTAATTCTGCCTATATTGCAGGTAACCTGGAAGTAGACGGATCAACCTGGTTAGGCGATGCCGCGGCGGATACTCTTACTGTAGTCGGAACCCTCACCGCCACCAATGTTGACATGACTATCGGTAACCTGACGATAGGGAATAATCTATCCGCCTCGACAGGGAATGTCAGCTTATCCAACACTTCAGGTAACCTTACCCTTGGAAATGATTCAGGGACTTTTGCCTTAGCTTCCTCTGGTTTGGATATATCCACCGGTGGAGCTATCTCTAATGCGACCACTCTCTCCATGAATAACCAACTCACTAACTCCTACGCCAACTCTGCCGCAGTCAATCTCACAGGGAACGCTTCAGGTATTACCTTCGGCGGCACCGGCACCAACCAGATCATCACAGGAGGGACGAACGACTTAGCGTTGATGCCCGGTGGTAATGTGGGCATGGGGACCGTAAGCCCTAATGCTCCCCTTGAGTTAATCGGTTCTGATACGACCAGTACGGTTGACATGAAAATAACTTCTACCAGTTCCACGATTTACTTGGGAGAGGGGAAGACCGGTCCGCATGGTATCATTTTCGGCGACGCAAGTGCCGGAGAAGGCCTACAGCTTTTATACCGCACTACCCCCAACCGCCTGATTGTTGAAAATGCGATCGACCCCAGCGTAGACGGGGCAGACTTATTCTTTATCGATAGAAATAATTACGCGTATTTTTCCGGCAACGTCGGCATCGGCACCACCGCGCCTGACTATAATTTAGAGGTCGCCTCAACCGGCTACTTCGGAGGAGACCTAAAGGTAGGAACCGGGGCCTTTGACCATGCATCAAGCGCATCTGATGTATATGTCACCGGTAACCTGGAAGTTGACGGCTCGGTTTGGTTGGGCGACGCCGCCGCGGATACCCTGACAGTAACCGGAAGCTTGAGCGCTGCCAACGCTGATATGATCTTAAATACTTTGACAGTTAATGGCGCCACTACCCTCGGAGATTTACTGCAATTTACCGGTACTGGCCACGCCGGTATCAGGTTGAATAATCTTACTACCGCCCAAAGAGATGCCATAACCGCCGCAACAGGTATGGCATTCTTTAATACTACGGTAGATAAGATGCAAGTTTATGACGGCGCTTCGTGGAAGAATGTTGGTAATCCTGAAATCGGCGCTGAAGTTACAGGCGGTACTGCGGGTAGCCTTCTTTACGTTGATGGTTCGGGCAACCTGGGCCAGAATAATGCTAATTTTTATTGGGATGTTAACGCGGCAAGGTTAGGCCTGGGCACCACCGCTCCTTCCACCAAGCTCCACGTCTCAAGCGGAGATGTCAGGATAGACAATATGAGCTCTGCCGGATTTGTGAAGAACGATGCCACAGGAGTCCTCTCCGGAGGCAATGCATTAGATGCGGGGGATATCCCGACTTCAAACCTCGCTAACGGCACAGGCATAAGCATGACGGGTACCCTGGCCAGCAGGTTAGTCGGCTCAGGCGATAACGTTACGGTAAATGTCGCCTCAACAGTCCCGACCTCAATTACCAATGACACCAATGTTACCGGTTCCGTAGCCAACAACGTCCTCACCCTTGGCTGGACAGGCCAGTTAAGCGCGGCAAGAGGAGGCACCGGGCTAAATACCTCAACCGCCCCAAGCGGAAAACTTCTCATCGGTAACGGCACAGGCTTCACCCTTGCCGGTATCACAGGCACTACAAATCAGGTTAATGTCGAGAACGGGGCAGGGGCAATCACCCTGTCTACGCCTCAGGATATAGGCACAGCATCCACTCCGACTTTTGCCGGGGTCATTACCACAAGTAATGTCGGCGTCGGCACAGCCGCGCCTCTTGGGTTACTTCAAGTCGGCACTTCTCCCAATGCCCCGCTGATAGTTACCGCCGCAGGTAAGGTTGGCATCAGTAATACCGCTCCATCCGCCGGTCTTACCGTAGGCGTAGGCACTAATAACGAAGCTACATCCAGCCAGGACGTATACATCGCCGGAAAATTAGAAGTCGACGGCTCTGTCTGGTTAGGCGATGCCGAGGTTGACACCCTTACCGTCAGCGGAAGCCTGAATGCCGTCAATACCAGCATGACGCTACAGAGCCTTGATGTAACCGGCGACACGGTATTAGGCAGCGGCGCGGAAGATACTGTTACTCTCAATGTCGGTAATCTAATATTGGCCAACACCTCAGCGATAGATTTAGCTAACAACCTGGTTTCTGCCTTGAGTTTTGAGTCAGGTTTACTTAGCCTTGATACGCAGAACGCAAGGGTAGGTGTCGGGATTACAGCCCCAACTCAGGCCTTAGATGTTGCGGGTACGGTTAAATCCACAGGCGCGATCATCGGTAACCTATCGGGAGTTCTTAAGGCATCCGCCGGCACGGTATCCGGCTCCGCTACCACCGACGACTTGACCGAGGGAAATACCAACAAATACTATACCGATACCAGGGCAAGGGCTAGCTTGTCAAAAACAGACCCTATTACTTATAACAGCACTACCGGCGCGATCGGGTTAGGTTACAATACCACTAATCTGAAGCTTACCTCCAACCAGTTGAACACCATCCAGGATATCGCTACTACCTCTACTCCTTCCTTCGCAGGTATCACTTCAACCGGCGCTTCTTACCTTGCTACAGCAGGCGGCAATGTAGGTATAGGGACGGCGACCGCGCTTGATTTATTGCACGTATCAGGGCCAGCCCGGTTTAATGACAATGTAATTTTAAGGATTGGTCAGGATTCTGCGGCAAATATTGCCCGCATCAACGCAACGGACGCTACCGGCAGATTAGCATTAGGCGCAGGTGGCGCGTATAATCATCTGTTTATTGACACTACAGGCAACATCGGTATTGCTACAACAGTGCCCGTCGGATTACTGCAGGTAGGCACTTCACCTAACGTGCCGTTGGTAGTGAAGGCAGACGGCAAAGTCGGGATTGGGACGACGAACCCGGGATTTGCCTTGGATATTAACAGCGATTCATCCAATACCCAATGGGCGGGGCAGGTAGCCGGAATTACTTTGCGCAGCACTGGAAATATGGTGGATAGTTTTGGCCCAAGATTTAAATTCAGCATTGGAGACAACGCTCAAGCACCGCAGGAAATAGCAGGCATTTCTGGCGTGAGAGACGGCGCGGATAATAAAGGTAGATTGCAATTTTCTGTTAGGAATGGAGCTGCTTACGATTCTAATATTGCACAATTAATAATAAAATCTTCCGGCCTCGTCGGCATTGGTACCACTGACCCCAACTACAACTTAGAGGTCGCCTCAACCGGTTACTTCGGAGGGGACTTAAAGGTAGGAAGCGGTACCTTTGACCACGCATCAGGCGCATCCGACGCTTATATTACGGGTAACTTGGAAGTCGACGGCTCTGTCTGGTTAGGCGATGCCGAGGTTGACACCCTTACCGTCAGCGGAAGCCTGAATGCCGTCAATACCAGCATGACGCTACAGAGCCTCGATGTAACCGGCGACACGGTATTAGGCAGCGGCGCGGAAGACACTGTTACTATGAATGCCGACAATTTGGTTTTAAGCAATGCCTCAACAATAAATTTAGCCAATGCCTCAACCACTAGCCTGAATATCGAATCAGGTTTACTTAATCTGGATACCCAGAATGCAAGAGTAGGTATCGGGACTACGGCCCCATGGACCAGCTTACACCTTCTTGCCGGTGGAACTTTAAAAACAGGTGCTTCAAACAATCATGTCGCCTTAACGGTTCAGAGGAGCGGTGCAGACCAATCAGCTTCTATAGACATTATTTCGGCAGATAATAGAGCCGGAAGGATTCAGTTTAGCGATAATGCTAATGAAGCAAGAGGTGTGATAAAATACGATCATGGCGAAATGTTAGCAGATGCCATGTCTTTTAATACGGCAGGGACGACACAAATGGTGATTGATAGTTCCGGCAACGTCGGCCTGGGCACCACCGCTCCTTCCACCAAGCTCCACGTCTCAAGCGGAGATGTCAGGATAGACAATATGAGCTCTGCCGGTTTTGTGAAGAATGATGCCACAGGAGTCCTCTCCGGAGGCAATGCATTAGATGCGGGGGATATCCCGACTTCAAACCTCGCTAACGGCACAGGCATAAGCATGACGGGTACCCTGGCCAGCAGGTTAGTCGGTTCAGGTGATAACGTTACGGTAAATGTCGCCTCAACAGTCCCGACCTCAATTACCAATGACACCAATGTTACCGGTTCCGTAGCCAACAACGTCCTCACCCTTGGCTGGACAGGCCAGTTAAGCGCGGCAAGAGGAGGCACCGGCCTAAATACCTCAACCGCCCCAAGCGGAAAACTTCTCATCGGTAACGGCACAGGCTTCACCCTTGCCGGTATAACAGGCACTACAAATCAGGTTAATGTCGAGAACGGGGCAGGGGCAATCACCCTGTCTACGCCTCAGGATATAGGCACAGCATCCACTCCGACTTTTGCCGGGGGTACTACTACCGGTGATACTAACTTGGCGACTACTTCCGGTAACGTCGGTATCGGTACCGTAACCCCTCTTGGTTTACTCCAGGTCGGCACCTCACCTAATGTCCCATTGATAGTGAAAGCTTCCGGAAATGTAGGCATTGGAACGACGAGCCCTGACGCTTCTTTAACCATACAGAGCGCTAATTATCCGGTTGAACATATGATAAGGACAACCGCACTAACCGGCGGCGGTTTTGGAACGCTTGATGGTTTGGCCTCGGCATTTAAACTAACCACAAAGACATCAGGTAATATGACTGACGGTTTCGGCGGCGGTTTTGTATACGCGATAGAGGACAGCGCAGGAGTAAATAATACCATAGCACGGATTTATGGACGCAGAGACGGGGCCGATACGGCCGGAGCATTGGAATTCATGGTGGGGGCGAACGGAGAAAATGCGGCGATGATTTTGAGGGGCAATGGTAAGATCGGCATCGGCACCACAGCGCCTAACTATAACTTAGAAGTCGCCTCAACCGGTTACTTCGGAGGAGACGTAAGATTAGGAACAGGTACCTTTGACCATGCTTCAGGCGCAGCTGACGCATATATCACCGGCAACCTGGAAGTAGACGGTTCAACCTGGTTAGGCGATGCCGCGGCAGATACCCTCACCGTAGTCGGGACCCTTAACGCGATGAATACCAGCATGACGCTACAGAGCCTCGATGTAACCGGCGACACGGTATTAGGCAGCGGCGCGGAAGACACCGTTACTCTTAATGCCGATAATCTAATACTGGCCAACGCCTCTACAATAGATCTGGCTAACAACCTGATCTCATCCTTGAGCATCGAATCAGGCCTGCTTAGCCTGGATACCCAGAATGCAAGAGTCGGTATCGGCACTACCGCCCCGGCCCAGGCATTAGAAGTAGCGGGAACCTTAAAGTCAACAGGCGCGATAATAGGCGCTCTCCAAGGAGTTCTTAAGGCAGCAAGCGGCACAGTATCCGGTTCCGCGACTACCGATGACCTCACTGAAGGGGACACTAACAAATATTACACCGACACCCGGGCAAGGGCGAGCTTATCAAGCACAGACCCCGTTACCTATAATAGTACTACCGGCGCAATCGGATTAGGTTACAATGCTACCAACTTAAAACTCACCTCCAATCAATTAAATACCGTCCAGGATATTACCACGGCCTCAACCCCAACATTCGCAGGCATTACCTCAACCGGCGCATCTTACCTTGCTTCGACTTCGGGTAACGTAGGGATTGGGACGAATGTTGCGGGAAGCCTAGTTCATGTCGAAGGCAGCGGGCCGCAACTTGCTGAATTCAGGCAGAGCGCGACATCAGGCGCAGACGCAGGCATCAAGATTAGAGGTAGCCGTAACGCTACCAGAAATAACGATCTGGCTTATGTTGATTTAGCTGATTATGACAGCAATGAAGGCAGCGGGACAGATTTTGTTATGGCAAGGGTAGCTGCGGGTATGCAGGATATATCAGGACAAACAGGCATACTAAGATTCTCGACTAATACGGGTAGCGGGTTAACTCCCAAAATGGTGATTGAATCAGGCGGCAACGTCGGGATTGGGTCGACAAGCCCGGGGAGTCTTTTATATGTCAATGGTTCAAGCGGCACTCCGTCTACCGCTAATTCTCTAATGACGCTAAGAGATAGCAATACAAATATAGGCTTCCAGATGGGAGCGACAACAGGATATGGATGGATAAGGTCAGCGGATATTTTACAAACAGCGTATAGCGGCATCAAAATAGGCAATGGTTATGTGTCGGTGATGGACGGAAATGCTAACGATAAAGTTTATATGAACACATCTTCAGGCAACGTCGGCATCGGCACTGCTTCTCCTGTAGGATTGTTCCAAGTCGGCACTTCGCCTAACGCGCCGTTATTAGTTACCGCGGCAGGAAAAGTCGGCATCGGCACTACCGCGCCCACCGCGGGCCTCACCGTCGGCACAGGGACCAATAATTACGCGACTTCGGCTTCGGATGTCTATGTAACAGGGATGCTTGAAGTAGACGGCTCAAGCTGGTTAGGGGATGCGGCGGCCGATACCCTTACGGTCATCGGAAGCCTCAACGCTACCAATACCAGTATGACATTACAGAGTTTGAATGTGAGCGGCAATAGTTATCTTGCCACAACCGCAGGTAACGTCGGCATAGGAACAACTAGTCCGGGCGCGGCATTAGCAGTAGGCAATAATGCCTTTAAGGTAACTAGTGCCGGGACAGTAACGGCAGGCACTTGGACTGGCACTGCTATTGGTTCTCAATACGGCGGCACCGGGGTTAATTCTTTAACTTCATCCGGCGTGCCTAAGGTCACCTCCGGCACCTGGACAGTCAATGCCACGCAGGACGACTTAGCCGATGGCGCAACCTACAAACAATACAACCCTGCTTCCGTAGCCATCACAGGCGGGACTATTAATAACGCGAGTATCGGCGCGAGCACTCCTTCAACGGGCGCATTTACCACATTGTCTTCCACGCAAGGAGCTACTTTAGCCACTGCCAGCGGCAATGTGGGAATAGGGACGGCAACCGCAGGAGCACTCCTTGATGTTATCGGCGGAGATATAAGGATAAACAATTCCGATATTACTTCAAGAATAAATCTCGCAGGAGGAAGGGGCTATGTAGGTTACAATTCCAGCGGCAATACTATAGTGCTTCAGGGGAGCTCAGGAAAAGCCGTTACTTTCAATGTTAATAACGCGACCTTCGGTTCCGGCGAAGCTATGAGAATAACAGCGGGCGGCAACGTCGGTATCGGCACGACAAATCCCACTTCTCCTTTGGAAGTAAAATCTTCAGGGACATCAACCAATGTTTACGAGGTTACGGCAAGCGACGGATCTTTATTGTCCACCCTTTATGAGGATTCTACCGGAGACGGGATCTTATCTGTTAAAAATTCGGCAGGGAATACAACGGTAATGCTTCATAGCGATTCGGGAAGTTATATCCTCGGTTCAACCGGCATAGGGACATCGGATCCTCTTGGGCTTCTACAAGTAGGTACTTCTCCTAACGCCCCTCTTTTAGTAAAAGTTAACGGTAAGGTCGGTATCGGTAACACTAATCCCAGCGCCGGACTTACCGTCGGAGTGGGTAGTAACAATAACGCTGCCCAGATCAATTCCGCCTATATCGCCGGGAACCTGGAGGTTGACGGTTCTGTCTGGCTTGGAGATGCTACGACGGATAATATCACTATCACCGGGACACTCTCTGCTTCTAATGCCGACCTCACCATTAAAGACCTTACGGTGAACGGCAACTCTATCCTTGGCGACGCCTCAAGCGACACCCTGACCGTTAACGCCGGGACTTTAAATTTAGCTTCCAATTTGACTGCCGCCTTAAATATAAAGTCAGGTGCGGCTACTCTGCTTAATTTCGACACCCAGAATACAAGGCTTGGGATCGGAACGACCGCTCCGGAAGCCAGGCTTAGCGTGGCAGGCGGCGACATACTTTTGGATAATAACAAGGATATCCGGATGAAAGACAGTTCCGGGACAATAAGGAGCGTGTTTACGCTGGATGCTGCAAACGTGTTGAAAGTATCGAACCCCACAGGGAATATACTCCTTACCGCGACAGGCGGTATTATAGATACAGCCAGCAATATCCACGCGCCCATATTCAAAGACAGAAACGATGCCAGTTACTATCTCGATCCTTCAAGCGCTGCAAATTCATTGCTTGTTGCGGGTAATATTGGAATTGGGACCACGACACCTACCGCGAAATTAACCGTCGCGGGGACAGACGGCGGAGTGATTACCGCTATACTGCAGGCTGTAAACGGCCAATCAGCAGATATCCTGCGCATACAGAGCCCGACAAGTAACCTGGTGAGCGTTACTTCATCCGGCAACTTAGGCATAGGGACGACAGCGCCAGCGAATAAACTTTCTGTCCAGGGTTCGTCATCCATAGGCGCTACATACGCGAACATCCAGGCTGCTGCCAATAGCCTGATCGTAGAAGGGAAAGTCGGCGTCGGCACAAGCATACCTACCGCAGGCCTTACCGTCGGCGTAGGCAGTAACAGCCACGCCGCCCAGGCAGACAGTGTATATGTAGCAGGCAACCTGGAAGTGGACGGTTCTGTGTGGCTTGGGGATGCTGCGGCAGATTCGCTGACTATCGTCGGGACTCTTACCGCTTCAAATGCCGATATGACTATCCGTGATCTCACGGTAAACGGCAACACAGTCGTGGGAGATACCTCTTCCGACACTATGACTCTAAATGCCGCGACGCTATCTTTAGCTAATGCCTCAACCCTTAATTTAGCTTCTATGCAGACCTCCAGCTTAAATATTAAATCCGGCACAACTACGCTCCTTAATTTCGATACGCAGAATACAAGAGTAGGCATCGGTACCACCGCACCCCTTGGGCTCTTTCAGGTAGGCACGACTCCCGCGCCCGGATTATTAGTTACGACATCCGGCAAGGTCGGTATTGGCACGAGCATACCGGCTGTAGCGTTGCACGTCGCGGAGAACGTTCGCGCAAGCAGGCTGGAAATAGACAGCGCCACCAAATATATAGATACTTCTTCTAACGACCTCACCTTTACCGACCCCAACGCAGGCACGATCACTCTGACTGACCTTTCGGGTGGGCTAGACGCAGGAGGCTCGGCTCCTAAGAATGCCACCTATATTACGCAGACCCCTAATAATACTTTAAATCATGAGCAGGCACTCTCTGCATTAGCCACCGGATATATGAAGGTCACTACCGGGACAGGTGTAGTTACTTCACAGGTAACTCCCATACCGGTTGGTGATGGCGGAACAGGCACGTCTAACGGCTCCATCACCGGAACAAGCGCTCTTACTTTTACTGCAGGCGGCACCAACCAGAACGTCCGGCTAACTCCTTCGGGGACAGGTTATACGGTTTTGGATGGCAACGTCGGTATCGGCACGGCGAGCCCAGCTGCGAATTTGGAAGTTAAGAATACTGCGGGCAGCGGAGATATTTTTAAATTAACAAATTCCGCAGGGAATACGGCTTTTATTATAGATAACGGGACGTTGAAAGCGAAATTCTACGCCAGCGGAGGAATGGACCACGCAGCGTTAGGGTTCCTGGGGACAACAGGTTTAGGCTACGGCAGCAACGGACAATTAAGCCTTATCACAGGCAGCAGCAATAAGGTAACGATTGATACCGCGGGCAACGTCGGTATCGGAGACACGGCACCCTTAGGTTTACTGCAAGTGGGTACTTCACCTAATGCGCCTTTAGTAGTAAGAGCTAACGGAAAGATCGGTATCGGCAATACTACTCCTACCGCAGGCCTTACCGTCGGCATAGGCAGCAATAACAATGCGACGTCCGTTTCGGATGTTTACATCGCAGGAAGGCTCGAAGTTGACGGTTCGACTTGGCTGGGTGATACCGGCGCAGACAATCTTACTGTCACCGGCACGCTCTCCGCAACCAACGCCACTATGACCCTAAAGAAACTCACCGTTACAGAAGATACTGCTCTTGCTACAACAGCGGGTAATGTCGGTATCGGGACGGCGAATCCGACAGCCGCTCATATACAAGAAGCCTCCTCAAACTTAATGAATTTACAATTAGAAGAAACCGGCAGCGGTTCGGCAGCGCAGATAGTATTGAAGAATCCTTCGCGTACGTGGGACTTTGGGGCGGACTCTAGTCCCGACGGGTTCTTTATTCAGCTATTGGGCGGAAATCAGGATTTCTTCTTTATTAATCCTTCCGGCAACGTCGGACTCGGCACTACAGCCCCCGGGGCGAAGCTGGAAGTCAACGGCAATATGCTCTTTAAAGGGAGCGCTAATCCGCAGATCCTACTCAATGAAAACACGTCTAATGCAGCCAGGATCAGCCACCAGGGAGCATATAATACGGGTTTTCTGCAACTGCAGTCTTACAGCAGCAATTGGGACGCTCCGGGATTGGTGATCCAGGGGACCGCGGGTAATGTCGGGGTAGGCCTGACAAATCCTAGCGCCAAACTTCATGTAGTAGAGAATTCGGCTAATCCGGCTGTTATCTTAACCAACGCAGGAGGAGGATTGGCATTAAAGGTCGGTTCGGCAGGAATGGAATCGCAGGGCAAGACTTGGCTGGCTACTGATAGCGCAGCGAGTGTCGGTGTCGGGACGACTGATCCGCAGAATAAACTGCATATTGTCGGGAGCGGCGTAACCCCTACAGCGCAAACCATAACAACAATGGTTGTTGACGGAGGCGTTAACGATCAGTATGTAGCTAAATTCATCGGCAACGACGACGCTTATGCCGGTTTCCAAATTAAGGCTGCCCAGGCAAATGTCAAGCCGTTCATCCAGTGGAGTAATGCCGCTGCTCAAGCGATGACGATGAGCATGGAAGATAATGCTACATGGGCGATTCGGGAAGGCAATATCGGCGGGCCGGTAAAGATGATTGTTAAGAGTGGCAACGTCGGAATCGGGACGACGTCTCCGGAGAGTTTGCTTGACGTTGCTTCTCCGCAGAACGTATCAGCAGCCATAAGGATTTTGGATTCCAATGATTCAAATAACGTCAGGATCGCGTTAGGCAACAATACCAATGGCGGCTATATATTGGGTAAAGATATTAATGAAATCGAAAGATTTCTCATAAGGACATACCCTATTGACGGAACGCAGGCGTATTTTAACGCCGGCAACGTCGGTATCGGCACCACTAACCCCAACTACGCCCTCGAAGTCGCCTCAACCGGTTACTTCGGAGGAGACATAAAGGTAGGAAGCGGGAGCTTTGACCACGCATCAGGGGCATCCGATGTA
>JAQTTS010000302.1 GCA_028710655.1 Dehalococcoidales bacterium | reverse complement strand
CGCTGAACCGGGTGAAGTAAACATGTCTGACGGTAAGACACTGGTCGACTTTGCCACTTGGGCCATCAAGACCTATCCGTCTGATAAGTATGTCTTGATTCTCTCCGATCATGGTATGGGCTGGCCCGGGGGGTGGAGTGACGCAAATCCTAAAGGCACCGGGGACCCAGGCATACCGTTAGCTTCTTTATTAGGTGATGAGCTTTATCTTCATGAGATCGATGACGCACTCAGCCGGGTCCGCGCCAATACCGGGCTTGATAAGTTTGAGCTCATCGGCATGGATGCCTGCTTGATGGGCCAACTAGAGGTCTTCACTACCCTGGAACCTCATGCCCGCTATGCGGTGGCTTCCGAGGAAGTTGAACCGGCTCTCGGGTGGGCCTATACCAGCTTCCTCCAGGAGCTTAACCAGAACCCGGACATGAACGGGGCCGAGCTCTGCCAATTAGTGGTGAAAAGCTATATCGAAGATGACCAGAGCATCCTCGACAGCAGCGCCCGGGGAGACTTCCTTAGCCAGGGCTCACCATTCGGGGGACTGTTTGGTCCTTCCGGAGGCACTAATCCGGCACAGATGGCTCGTGAGATTGGCCGGAGCAGCACGCTTGGTGCGGTAGACCTGAGTCAGATTGGTCTACTCAACGAAAGCCTGAACGGGCTGGTATTTGCTCTACAGGAAGCCGACCAGCGGGCAATAGCCAGCAGCCGTACCTACGCCCAGAGCTTTACCAGCATCTTTGGCAGTGACGTTTCTCCTTCATTCATCGACCTGGGCAACTTCCTGGAAATCGTCAAGCAGAAGGCCGGCAACACCAGAATTAATCAGGCAGTTGATGCAGTACTAGCTGCTATCGATAAGACCGTTATCGCTGAGAAGCATGGGGTCCAAAAACCGGGTGCTACCGGAATCGCCATTTATTTCCCCAACTCCGAGCTATATCGGAACGCGGCTGCCGGGGCCGAGTCGTACACGGCCATCGCCGGCCGTTTTGCGAAGCAGTCGCTCTGGGACGATTTTCTAGCCTATCATTACACCGGTAACCAGTTCTCTCAAACCGATACCCAGGCGGTAGTACCGCCCACAGGATCCATAAGAGCTCCTGCTGCAGGTGGCATCACCATCTCGCCGGTAGCCGCTTCCAGCTCGGAAGCCGCCCCCGGCCAACCGGTAACACTATCTGCCGATATCAGTGGAGAGAACATCGGCTACATCTACCTATTTGTCGGTTTCTATGACCGGCAGGCTAACTCTATCTTCGTAGCCGATCAGGACTACCTGGAAAGTCCGGAAACGAGACAAGTGAACGGGGTCTATTATCCCGACTGGGGTGAGGGCGATTTTACCCTGCAGTTCACATGGGAGCCGGTCGTTTTTGCCATCAGCAACGGAACAACCTCTATTCCAGCCTTATTCAAACCGGAAAGTTACGGACGAAGCTTTGAAGAAACGGTATACGTGGTTGACGGGATCTATACCTATGGTGACGGAGACGAGCAGCGCGCGGCCCGCTTGTACTTCGTCAACGGCGTGCTACGCCAGGTGTTCGGTTTCACCGGCGAAAGCGAGGCCGGTGCTCCACGCGAGATAACTCCAAGTGCCGGTGATACCTTCACTGTGCTAGAGACCTGGCTTGACCTGGACCAGAGTGGCGAGGTGCTCGATACTGCCTCGCAGCAGGGAAGCACGTTAACCTTTGGCAGCGGGATGTTCACCTGGGAGACATTTGACGCGGCTGTAGGCGAATACGCGGTCGGCTTTGTCGTTGAGGACCTGGACGGTAATCAGCAACAAGCCATAACACGAATTAACGTTAAATAAAACACCTGTTAGCGCCGGGTAAACTCGAAAAAATGCAGGCAAAAAATGGTAACACCGGTTTGTATAACCGGGTGACCGGGTAGGCAACACCGCCGACTGAATGATATGTTAGAAACCCAAAAGGGCTCTAATATGCCCGCAGTTGAAGTCAGTCATGTATTCAAGTCATACCGGGATAAGGTCGCCGTTGACGACCTGTCCTTCTTCGTATCCCGGAAAGAGGTATTCGGCCTAATCGGCCCCAACGGCGCCGGCAAGACTACCACCATCAGGATGATGATGGACATCGTCAAGCCAGACTCGGGCACCGTGAAAATTCTCGGCGAGAAGCTGAGTGAAGCAAACAAACACCGGCTCGGCTACTTGCCTGAAGAAAGGGGACTGTATCGGAAGCTGACGGTAATGGACTCCATCGTCTATCTGGCCTCGCTCAAGGGTATGGACGAACGCCTGGCCGAACAGAGAGCCAACGAACTGCTCAGCGAGACAGGGATGCTTACTCACAGCAGAAAGAGGATCGAGGAGCTGAGCAAGGGCATGGGACAGATTATCCAGTTCGTCATTACCATTATCCATAACCCGGAACTGATCGTCCTGGACGAACCCTTTAGCGGCCTCGACCCAGTCAACACCGAAATCTTAAAAAAGATGCTGCTGGGCCTGAGAAATCAGGGCAAAGCCGTAATTCTGAGCACGCACCAGATGAATCAGGTGGAAGAACTCTGTGACCGCATATTGATGATAGACGGCGGCCATGCCGTTCTCTACGGCAGGCTCTCGGAAATCAAAACAAAATATCGAAGCAACTCGGTTATCATCGATTTCAACGGTGAGCTGGGGCAGATAGCGGGAGTAATCGAAAAGCGTACCAACAAAAACTATGTTGAGCTTGTCCTTGAACAAGATGCCACCCCCCGGCAGGTGTTGGAACAACTGGTAAGCGCCGGTATCGTCATCAACCGATTCGAGGTTGCCACCCCTTCACTGAATGAGATATTCGTAAATGTGGCGGGTAAAAACCATGAATAGGGTTCTTCTGATATTCAAGCATGAGTTCCGGCAAACGGTAAGGAGGACCGGCTTCATTATCCTGACCATCGTCCCGCCCCTGATCGCCCTCCTCGCCATCGGGATATCCCACACTATATCAGGGATCAGCGATCCGCCGGCGGAAGTGACCGGAGTCGGTTATGCTGATGAAGCCGGCGGGTTTGAGCAGTTTACCACCCAGGGGAATCTAAACTTTATCCCATTCGACACTCCGGAAGCTGCCACCCAGGCTTTGGTAAACAAAGATATCGAGGAATATTTCGTGATTCCCGAGGACTTCGTCTCGACAGGACTGATCAGACGTTACACCATGCAAAGAGAGCTTACACCACCGGCAGCCACCACCGCTGCGATCAAGAATTTCATCTCCAGCAACCTTCTGTCCGGGAAGGTACCCAATACTACGGTCACCATAGTCGAAGAACCGCTGAACCTGGTTACTATCACACTCACAGCAACAGGTGACGTAGCTCCGGAGCAAGGCGGACCGGGGAACCTGGTCATTCCCATCATCGTCGGCGTTATGTTAGCAGTCTCTCTGACTTTCTCCTCTACCTACTTGTTACA
>JAQTTS010000025.1 GCA_028710655.1 Dehalococcoidales bacterium | reverse complement strand
CCGCCCCAGCTTTTAGCCGACGCTGGTGCCCTGGACACCCACAAAACATTAACCGACCAGGAAAGGCAGCAGCGCGCGGCATTCGAGGAAACCAAGAAAACAGACACTGCCTACCAGGGCTTGGACGCAACAAAGAAAGACCGCGCTTTCATGGAATGGCAATCCCAGCAGGATTCTGACTTAGGCCGCGTGACTAAAGATGTGCTGGCCAAGAAAGCCGATGCCAAGATCGCTGATGTCTCCGCTGCCTTCCAGGATTTTAAGAAGACCCAGGCCAATTACCATGCCGTAGAATTACTGCCTGAAGGCAAAGCGGCCAACCAGTGGTTGATCTCCAGCCTGCAGACACCGTTTACCGCCGGATTATCCCAGGATCAGGTAAACCTGCACTTAGTCAATCACGCCGGGGATAAGGCCTTTTATGCCAACGTAGCCGACCGCTATAAACCATACATCAAGACCGCTACCATGTCCGCGGACAACAACTCTAACATCTACTTTGACAGGAGCGGACAGCTAGAGTTCTTCACCCTGACTAATTACTTAAAAGAAGCCACTCCGGGAGAGGGGCAGTTTATTGCCTTATCCCACCGGGGAGAGGATGGCAAATTATTAGACGCAGGCGGTTATTATGCCAGCGAACTGGCTTTAGCTTATGGCTTAAAGGAAGGACGCACTCTTCTGGAAGTGATCGGCGGAGGCAAATCAAAAATTTATAGCGGAAATAATGCTTATACTTATACTACCGATGGCAAAGAACTGAAAAAAGCTTCTTTCGAAGGGTGGCAGTTGGAAGCGGGAAGCGCGCCCGGACGGGGAAACATAGGAATATGGGGTATTAGTTCCGTTGATCCGGCGTTTTCCTGGGAGGGGGCAAAAGCGGTATCCATCCTTTCTTCTCCTTTTAGCGGGCAGCTCCAGGGGTACAGCCTAGGCGCGGAGCAGCTTGAACAGTTAAAAGGCTTAGCAGAAACGATCGGATTCGAGGGAGACATTAAGGACCGGGAGGCATTAAGGAAATCTCTGATCGAATTCAACCAGAGGCGAGCGAAGGAATTGAAACTGGATATGAAAATAAACGAATCTGATTCCTTCGCCGCGGCCATAGAAGCCTTTGACAAAATTAACGTGGCGGAGTTCCGCGATATCGCAACGAATAATGGTTTAGTAAGACGAAAACTCAGAGAGTTGTATCCGGATTATGATTTTGAAAAAGACAGGACTGATGGATTTACTAAATTAAGGGAAGCCTTAGGGTTAACGCAGGGCACGCTTTGGGAGATGAATTTTAAGCTTTCCAAGGATGAAAGGGTAAAAAAATATTTACCAGCAGATTATGATTTGACCCGGGATAAGAATTTTGTGGTCTTGAAGGAAGCAGTGCTTAAAGCCGAGCAGGACGCTTTAGCCAACGCCCGGGAATTAGCCAGAGACCCCAAAGTGCTGGAACATCTTCCTCGAGGTTATGATCCGGACAAGGACCAGGGGTTCAGGGTGCTCAGGGCGGCGCTGAATAAAGTCAATATGGAATGGGAGGGTATTGACCGGCAAAAAGTCAAGATTACCGTTTATGGCGGTAAGTCTACGACGCTTACTTTAGTTGAAGGTTCGGTAGACCTGTATGATGATGGGCATGGGAATATTTTCCGCCGCCAGAGTGATGGAAGGTTTATTCAGAGTGCCGGAAAGATAGTAGGCATCAGGGCAGTTAAGGCTTATACAGGCGACAGCGAAGTAGATATTCAGGCCGACCGTGACTATGATCTCCTAATAGAAGATGGCAAGATTAAGCTTATTTACGGAGGTCCGGTATTTAAGGATAATCAGGGGAATCTGTATAAACTAACTGCCGACGGAGGTTTTATCAGGATTTCCGATAACAAGTATATTTATTCTTCAAGGGCAATCCCGGATAGTTTCAAGCATGCTGAGGGTGAACTTTCATTTGAACAGATGTCGAACGCCGAGTTATTAAAAGCGCGGGATAATTTAGCCGCGCAGTTGAAACAGCCGGCTTTTTCTGCTCCGGGATCAGGTCCTCGTTCAGAACGTGTAAAAATCACAAGAATAGATGCTATCTTGCGCCAGAGAGGAAGGGAACCGGAGATTAAATTAAGAGGGGCAGTAGAATCGTTTGAGAGATTTGCTGGTTTTGTCAATGGACTAAATGCTACAGCCAAGGACATGAGATGGCGGGAAGAAGAAGCTGCCCGTCCGGAAGGCAGGAAATTCCTAGTCGAGAATTCCTATTACGGCGAATTGCGCGTGAAATTGAGAGAAGACCGATTGCAAATCAAAGGAGAGGTTCAGCAAGTAAGGAATTATATTGATCACCAGCTCAGGCCTTTGCTGCGAGATAGGTCTTTGCCGGCGATAGACCGGGAAAGGATCCAGAACTTTATCGATAAGATCACCCCGGTTTTGGACGAAGTGGAAGGGCAGGCCCCGGGAAGATGGGAGCGCTGGTTTGTCAATAACTGGAACATTGCCAACGAGGCCGTTTCTAAATTCTACCATGACCAGGGGATCAGTTATTCTTATTATAACCCGAATGCTTTAAGCGGGACAATTTTTATAGTTACTTTGGGGGTAGGGGCTTATGTCGGCGTAGCAGGACAGGCGACTGCTGTTACTGCGGAAGCCGTCGGCGGTGCGGCCACGGCATCCACAGCAGTTGCCCAGTCAGCTCAGGCAGTAAGCATGTTGTCAAGGGTTGGGACATTTGCCGGTCATACGCTAAATTTCATGAGGTGGACGGAAATTGGCCTGGGCAGCTACGATTTATTTAATCGTTTTTCCGGCATTGACCCAGATAGCCAGTATTCCATCGCGCTTTTAGAGACGGCTGCCGGAGTCCCCTTAAAAGGCATAGGCCATGTTACCGGATTGGTGGGTTGGGACGCGCCGTACAATTTTGGCCAATACCTGATGGATGATGCCTCTGGATACATGAACGATCAGATGATTAAAAACAGGTATATGCAGCATTATTCATCGACACGCAGTTTCGTCAATGCGGTAGCGCAAACCAGCTATGGAATGGCCAGTTTCTTCCCGAATTTATTTAATAATCCGTTAGAGACAGCGAAATCCGTTCCTGATTTGATCCCACATTGGGTGGATCAGACAGAGACAAATCCCAGCGCCGCATTAGGTGAGGCGGCAGGTTTTCTTTTGCCTTCAGCAGGTGTAGGTATAGGCCGCTATCGTGCAGCACTCAAAGGAGCTGCTGCGAAAGGTGGCGCTCCCGCGGTTGCTCCGCTTGCTCCACGCCTGGCAGCAATCGAAGGGTTGAAAGCCAGCGGTAAATCACTGCAAGGTTTGGGAGAATTTTTAGGAACAACTTTCCTGGTCGGTCAGATTGCTAAGGTTGTTTCCGGGTTAGACTCCAATGATCTCCAGCAGCCGGGGGTGGGAAATTGGCAGATCGGGCTGCCGGTTTTACCTACTTTAATTCCCGGGCTGGTGCGTATTTTCCCGCGCCAAAAGGCTGTATCAAGGGAGCGCGTGGTCAGGCAAAGCGATCTTCTTGTTGATGAGTTTGGTAATGCCTTAACCGAACGCGGTCAGAGGTTGCAACAGGCGCAGCGGGACTCAGCAGCAAGAACGGCAAAGATCCTGGGGCCGGACGGTAAGCCGGTTGACGGCAGCGCAGATAGTAGGTCACAATCGGGTATTGTTGACGCAAACGGAGATTCTGTTGCCGAGGTGGCTTTTTCTAGTTTGGCAAAGCCGCGCTCTTCCGGATTAATTTTACCTAGAGAAGCGGCACCCGCAGAACAACCCGCGGCGATTATTTCTGCCAGAGGCGCGGCGTCAGAAGTAACTCCGCAGGAAGTGATGACGCGCGCCGAACAATTGCGGCAGAAGGGTCAGAGGCCGACAGTGATCGCCCGTACCAATGAAGGAGAATGGATCGTTGCCGATCCGGCGAAGTCCAATTATGGCGAGCGGATGGGAAAAATCGGACAGGCGCAGGAAGGCGGAAGATTGGCCAGTATCCGCGAAAGTTATGTTGATCCTCAGGCAGCCGCGCATTTTAGAGGCCAGCCCGAAGCAGGTTTTACCGAAGCGCCGAGAGAAGGGCAGCCTAGAAGAGTAGTGATCGTGCATGATCCTAACTCAAGAAATGCCCTGACTCACGCCGCAGCAGAAGATTTTGTTTCATTAGCTGAAGCCAATGCAAGAGGCAGGAGCCATCCTGATAATGCCGATACCGCCCTGGCGCATGAGACGGCACAAGATTTGGCGCCGGTAGAAATAAGTAAACCGGTTGCCAGGCCAAAACAACCTGCCGGTACCTTACCTATAATAGAAGAGTCGCCGGCTCCTTTAAGTTATTCTTTCCTAAGGCCGGCGAACCAGCCATTCCAGGAGGCGCAGGTTGCCGAGATTGCCGCAAGGAGTCGTAGCAGTGCTCCTAAGATCAGGCCGGACAAGGTTAGAGATGAGGTGCGAAGAGCCTCGGATGTTTTGGGCGTTGATCCGGTAGAAACTACCAGGCAGCAGCTCGAGCAGATCCGCAGGTCGCCCAGGCTTACCCCGGAAGAAAAAATAGTCGCGGAAACGATCGTAGCTTCCAGAAACCAGGTGATTGCCGAGTCAGGCGGTTACAAGTCTTCTTTTCTGGAATGGCAGGCAGATTCCACGGCGCGCATTGAACAGGGCAGGCAGCAGAATCCCGACTCTGCGGTAGAGGCCATTGCCATGCCCGGTTCAACTAAGACAGTAGTTAACGCCATTCAGGCGATGTTAAGAGGCGCCGAAGGCAGAAGCGT
The DNA here is from genome assembly GCA_028710655.1 of Dehalococcoidales bacterium. The sequence continues at coordinate 9,369 of JAQTTS010000025.1, read as the reverse complement.
GCATATGCTGGAGCCGAACGCGGAAAACGTCAGGGCAAAATCACAGAGCGAAAGCCCGCTGACCGCGCTTTGGACAGAAAAGTTGGGACGCCCGGTTATAAGGATCTATGCCACTGGTAATGGCCAGGCAGTGGAGCGATTTAATCCCGCCACCGGCCGTTTTGAGGCATTAAAAGGTTCTCCGAAACAGGCCAGGGCCGCGGTAGAGGCGTTACTAAGACAGAATCCTTTGATTTATATTGATGAAGCCAGCCTGCTTTCTTTTGACCTGGAGGGTAGTCCGATCGTAGGCCAGGGGAAAAACGGAACGACATTGATCCACGACGATCCTAATTATACCAGGATGCACGAGGGTATGCGTCGGGGCGGAAGGCCCATGCTATATGAAACCAGGGATTATCTACTTAGTGTATTACGTGGCGAGACACCTAAAGGGATGGTGCTGGAACTCCGGCCTTATGGATCCGATCCCGGAAATGGTTCGGTTCCGAGAGAACTTACTCCTCAACAGCGCGCCCAGGCAGAGGCTTCTTTGGCCCAGGTTGAAGCGGCGATTACAGAAGCTGAATCACAGGTACGCTTGTTTGATCGAATAGGAAGAATTGCCAGGGACCGCTACATGCGTGATCCTTTGCACGCGGTACGCTTTGAGGGGGGAGAGATAAGATTGGTCGCAGGCAGGGATATCGTGACCCAGGTGGCCAGAGAATACGGCTTGCAGTTATCCGAGGCACAAACCAGCCAGTTAGTTGAGTTTTGTGACAGGGTGGGTTGGGTATTAGAAACCCAAAGACATTCCCGCACTGATTATGTCAGCACAGGCCCAGATGGCACGAAGGTACGCTTGGCGCATGACGGTGTGCGTTGGGAGGGTATTGACGGTGAAAGAATGACTGGTGCCGCCAGGAAGATACTGCGCTTGATGTCGGTTTCGGAATCAGCAGGGATGAGAGATAAGGTGGAGGCCTGGTTGACCGCAGATGCTCCGGAAACCAACGTCGTTAGAATATATTATAAATACGGTCTTTCTGATGTCATGATGTCTACCGGCACACCGATGACTGCCGCAACCGCGGACGGTTACGTGCATCAGGTAAATTTAACTGCCCGCGCCTCATTACCTGAAGGTATGTATCACAGGATCGTCGCCAGGGGTAATAGCGAGGCTGTTGCGGAGAGAATTACTCAGGATTTCATTGGTTCGCAGCCGGATGCTCCGGTGAAACTTGTATTGGTTACAGGTAATACCGGAGAGCCGATAGAGGCTACTCTTAAGGCGGTTGCCAGCCGCAATAGGGTTTCCGTGATCAGGGTAAGCGAAGCAAGTTTAAGCAGCGGCAGATTTGATACCGCGGAATTTCTGAAGAGCTTTGAGGGCAGAGACACAGTGGTTATTTATGCCTCCGGCGAAAACCCGATGGTTAGATCCAGGATCATCGATATTGTTACCGCGGCAAGAAAAGCCAGAATCAGAGAAGGCGGACGCCGGCCGCTGAATGTGGTTTTTGGTACTCCGGATTTCAAGTTCGGAAGTAATATCGCCGAAGATGTTGCCGGCGCAAGCGGAAAGAAGTCTCCCTCAATAAGTATTTGTTTAGGCCCTGATGATACTGCCAGGCAGGAGCAGTGGTGGAACCGTATTTTTGGTAAAAATAGAGGGCCGGGAAGAGGCGTTTACGAAATTATCGATACCGATATGGCGGCTAGAGATCTGGATAGAGGAGAGACTTCGGCGATATTAAGGACCGGATTAAGAAGGAGATCTAATACGCAATCTTTAATGGGGCAGGATGGTAAGCCTTTGACCGATGCCTCCGGGAAGCCGATCGTTGAGGTCAAGCCCGGTTCACGCGCTTGGCAGGAAATTGAACGTATAGAAGGTGATCGGCTGGAAGCCAGTCAGACCAGCGTAAGGACCTTATTAGAAGGTAAAGGGGACAGTTCGACTCTGCGTCATCGGCGGGTTGCCAGTAGCACGGCTACTGACGAGATGCCAACAGTGGAAGCGACGGTTTCCGCGGCCGAATCAAGATTAGCCGATTTTAAAGGTAAAGGTTTGACCGTAGACGGCGGGCCTGTCGAAACATTGCCTCAACAGCAGGCTACTGCAGAGGTCGCCGATGCCGGAAGGAACAAGGCTGCTCCGGAGATTCCTTTTGTTGAGCCGGCACTCGTTGCTGGTGCCAGGGCAGTCCACGATACTGCCAGAGAACAGGCTAACGCCTTAGGGGAAACGGTAAGCGACACAGCAGGGCGCTTAAAAAGACAGGAAATAGCAGCCGAAAGAGCGATTGATGCTGCGGCACAGGCAGAAGCAGCTGCAGCCACGGCTAGTCCTGAGCAAAGACCGGCATTGGAAGAATCCGTTCGACAGGCAAGAGTAATTGAGACGACCGCCTTAGCCGAGCTGCAGCAGTTAGAAATACAATTAGCGCAACAGCAGCAGGAGCATGCTATCGCAGTTGCGAATTCGTCCGCCGCCCAAAGAGAGTTTGTAGCTGAAGTAGATGCCAATATGCCGGCTCCTACTTCTACTTTAGGTATTGCCGGGCAGGAATATGCCGCGGCCGTAGAGAGCGGCAATCCTGTGCGTATCTTTGCAGCCGAAGTGCAACTGGATCGTGAAATTGAAAGAGCAAATAAGCATGTAGCGGCAGATGCAGATATAGAAGTTTTATCTTCCACTATTTCGTCTTCAGGACAGGCAGTAAATAAGGGGCCGGCTCCAGTGACAGAAGGGCCCGCAACTTCATTAACTACATTAAACAGGGAAATCAGGCAGGCAAGGTCAGAACTTACGGCAAATCAAGCCCAGGTTGAGCGGACGCAAAGTCAGTTAGACCGGGCGGAAGATCAACTTGCCAGACTGGAAAACGACGAAAATACCCCTCCTCCAGCACAATTAAAATCTCAATTTGAAGAAGTAGATACGCGCAGAAGGGAATTGGCAGCCCAAGAGGCAGCTGTTGCCGGTAGTCAGGCGGAACTGGATAATCTGCGGCAGACCAGGGATTATTTAAAGAGGGGCTTGATCCAGGATCGAGACGGCAGGTTCGCACTTACGGATTATGGAACCAGGATGTTTGGGGTTGCCAGTGCCGAAGACCGCGGGCAGATTGATGCGGTTTTGACCAGGGCTAATCAGCGCGTTGCTCAGATACGGGTTGATCCGTCTGCCTGGTTTGCCCTTGACCAGGTTATTGCGCAACAGGAGGCAATTTTAGAGGTCGAAGAGGTAGCTGCTTTAGGCGATGCCCACGATCAGGCAGTTATTGACCAAGCCGAAGAGAATCTACGCGATCTCAGGCAAACCAGAGAAAACCTGGAAGGCGGTTATCTCGCGTTAGACGGCAGAGGTTTAGTGGTTATCCCGCCGGCGCATTACTTTACCGATGAAGAAAAGCCGGAAGAAGAGGCAATCGTGGCCAGGGTAAACAATCTGCTGTTAGAAAATTTACCGCAGAATATTCTTTCCGAGGATGCTCTTCCTGCAGCAGAAGTACCGGAATTTATCCACCCTCAAGGCGATGATCGCTTAAGTTATTTAGGAAGACAGGTATCTCAGATTGCCTCCAGACAGGAAACTCAGGCCCGGGATTTGCTTAAGCAGGAGATTGCCGATACGCAAGCGCGTATAACCAGGCTTGAAGCTACTCTAGCCCAGAGAGAGCAACAGCAGGCTCGCGCAGAGGATGATCTGGCCAATGCCGAGGATTTTAATCCCGGGCAGCTTGATGCAAGCTATGCGGCCAACAGGCAGGCCGAGGCCGCAGTCGGACAAGCCAGGGAATCGCTCGCCGCGGAAAAGCAAAGACTGCAAAGCTTAAATAATCTTGCCGAGCTTCAAGAGCAGGGAGTAGGAGTATACACGCCGGTTACCCAGCCGGATCTGATCGCTTTCGGAGAGGATGAGTTGACAACAGAGTTCATGGGATGGTTTAATGATCCGGTGAATGGTTTAGTCGCAGCCAATCCTTTTACCGGAACCCGGGATCTGACGCAGCGCGGATTAGAGGCGGTGCAGTTATTCGGCGAAAACCAAAGAAGGAAGCCGAATGAACTGGTTACTATCGCCCGCTCCCTTGGGTTAACAGAAGACGAAGCCAAAATACAAGCCTACCGGCCAACAAGAATGGTCCCTCAGGAAACCGTGTTGCATGTCAGCCAGGCGATGACTGAAGGAGATTTCTCCAGGGTCTTTGCTTTAGCCCAACAGCCCGATCAGCCGGTGGAGAGCACGCTGGAGAGTTTTGGCCTGGATAACCTGACGACCTTGCCTCCATTGACCAGGGCAATTCATACCGCGAAACAATTTACCGATGCCGGCCTGAGCGCTCAGGATTATACCCTGGCTTTGGCTTTGGGTGCGATTCTGAAGAATGCGGGAGTTGAAGCTTCTCTCGATGAGTTGGGGCAACTTTCCCGGCAGATGCAGGGAAGTCCGCTTGCCCGTGAACAGTTCCTGCTTGATAAATTAGGTTGGCCGTTAGTCCAGCTTGGCCAGGCAAGAATGGATGAGGACGGGTACTTGGAGTTTACAGATTACGGCAGGAATAGGCTGCAGGCATTATCATTGCAGCAGCAGGACGATGAGCGCGCCAAATTTGAAGGTAAAGATTTATTACTGGCGCAGGAACTCAGCCGGATAGTTGAGCCTAGGTTGACCGCAGAAAAAGAGTTTGAACAGGCCCAGGAAGCATTCAGAGCTGATCCTCATTCCAAGAAAGTTGCCCAGCGGCTTGAAGCGGCAGTAAGAGGGCGCCAGGAATCAGCGGTAAGCCTTGGCGTTATCGCCAAAGACGACGGGTTGGCGGGATTGTTAGACATGAATCCGGCAGAAGTCCAGTTAGGGCTCTTTGGGGAAGGATTTAATTACCAAGATATCGTCTCCGCCAGGAACGCCTTGCCGTTCCTTGAGGAGCATGCTCCGTTAGCGGATGTTTACGATTTGACAGCGCCTGAACTAAAAAATATAACCCATTCGCCATTGGATGTGTTTGGCTGGCTTTCTGAACACGCTGTAGGCACTGACGAAGCACAGACACAAGCTTTAAGAAACGCCTTTAGCGTAAATTACAACCGTTTGAGGGACAAAGAAAATGTTTCCTTAGTGTGGCTCAATATGCTTGCCGGAGAATTGCAACAGGCCAGTGATGCGCATGCAAGGATGAATCCAGTGCAAAGGGCAGCTGCTCCGGCCGTATTAGCCCAGGCTGCCGATGCATTGCCTAAGTTAAACGGGCTCATCGAAGAATTGAACAAACAGGGTGTTCAGGAAGTACCCTTTGGCAGGCTGAGGGCTGCGGTAGAAGACGATGAATTGTTGCGAGGGGTTACCATCGGGGAAAGCAAACCGCTTACCATCACTACTCTCGATCCACTGGTTACAGATTTGGCCTCCGTCAGAAAAATGGAAGTTCCTCTTTCCGCGTTGAGGCCAGATGCGGGAAGCATTATTCCTGTCCAGTTGAACGGCAGAAGATTTGATGTCGAAAGAACAGGTTCTCCGCGTACATTTAGGGTCAGTGAAATTGTTCCGCAGTATACACCTATTCTGGGGGATAATGGCTTAATCACTGATAACCCCGGTATCATGCGGCGCTTAGTTAACTTTTTCTCCAGGCCTCCTCAGGAGTTCTTGCGAACCGGAAGTACGCAGTATGTAGCCTTACCTCAATTTAATCCCGGCGTTCAATCCTCAGGCGCATCTAATTTAACCCTGGTTCCCGAGCATGCTGTCGATAAAGCCAGGCGTTCAATTTATACGCTTGTCAGCCAGGGGAGATTTAACGGGGAAGTGATTGACCAGTTGATCCGGATACCGACTTACAGGCCGGTAGAGATGTTGAGCATGGGGCCGGATAGGAATCCGGTAATGCAGGAAATGCCTTTAAGCACGATAGCTGGCAGGATTCAGGAGGGCGGATTACCAAAGGTCTTTGAAGCCGAACGGAATGACAAGCAGCTTTTCGCTTTGTTGAGCGGCCAAGGTAACGGCGTTCCCGGTATCTCCAGTATCGGAACCGCTTTGCCCAATGCCGAACATAACCGGGTTATCAGTGAAGCATTCCTGCGTAATGAACATAGTGTTTTAGGTTATACCCAGGACGGGATCAGGGCAGTACATGTTCCCGATTTGCAATATGGGCATGTGGGTTTTGGTTTAGACGGGAACACGCCCAGCATTTATATAGGTAATGCACCGCAAGTTCCGCACGAGTTAGCCGAAGCAAGGCTGCACGTGCAGGAAAAGCTCGATCTTGGGTTTTCCACGGGGCAGTATTATTCTCAATTGACCGCGGTAAGGGCGCAACAAATCCATGAGCAGGCCAATGCTGCAGTGTTGCAGGCAGCTCCAATTGCGCAGCATCAAGCCGATATTATCGGGCGCGCTCTGGCCGCCTTTACCGGTATGCCCACAGAGGATCAGTCTGGACATAGGCCGCCTGAACAAGAGGCTCCTTTGTCCAAGAATCCTCTGCCTCTGCCGATCGTTCCGGTACGGGTCAATGGATTTAACAATACGGCAGTTCCGATGGCAGCTGTAGCCCCAAGCTTAAGCATTGCCACCCCGGTCGGAGTTACTAATATAGGCGCAGCCCCATCGATATTTACCCTGCCCGATATTCACGGGCAGAACATGAGCACGTTTGGCACCCAGATTCTTGGGCAGGCCGGCGGTGTCAGCCAGGCTGCTGCGCTTAGCGCAAGCGCAGGCAGTCGTTCCGGAGATAGAGCGCAAATATATCCACAAAGTAACAAAGGTTTTATTCCCAGCACAGAACCAAGTTCTGAAAAATCTTTCGGAACCCGAGGTTCTACTCGTGCATATAGCTTACCCCAAGAAATCAGTGTTGGTTTCCTCAACGGAAGTGGTGCGTCCAGGAGTTTGTCCAATCTGAACGCGACTCATCCCGGATTTACGTCGGTTTTCGTGGTTTTAAATGATGCCACACCGTCCTCCTTACCTATCATTAATAATCCCGTAACCAACTTCCATTATTTAAGGCCGATTACCCAATTATTCGCAGGCATAAGAGCCGTATTCAGCGGTGACTTAGTCAGCGCCAGAGGCTTCTTTAGGGTGTCTAATGAGACACGCAGATTCGTAGGCTTATTTGGTGTTGTAGCCAATAACCGGCTTTCGCCTGCCGAATTAACCGAAGTAGCTCGCCAGTACAGCCCGTTTGTCCGCAAAGCGATTATGATGCACGAAAGCGGCAGAAACGAAGCAGAAGGACTGGCTAATCAGAGGCAATATTTCGCCAGCGCGACGCAGAATTCCCGCTTATTTCTACCGCGCCATATTGAGCTGTCAGTGTTGCATCTCGGCAGGCTTAAGCAGGAAGCGCTAATATGGGGGACGTACGGTCTTTCTGTGCCACAAAGATTGGCCATTGAAGCAGAATACAACAAAATAATCAATAGGCTCCTAGATATGCCTTCCGATAGACAGATAGAGCAGCAAATTGTCCCTGCTTTAGTAGAATGTCTCGCCGTTGCTTCAGAAACAATGCCTTATAGCTATTTCAGTTTCTTCTACGGCTTTAACGCCATCTTTGAATTATTCTCGGGAGATGTTTCTACTATTCCGGCCGTAAGTCCGTCAATGCAGCGTACGATCCGCCGTACCATGTCCAACAGGCTTAAGACTATTACCGGCGATGCCCGCCTGCCTTTTATACGCGCCATGTTCTATGTTTACGGCACAAATTATCATTACGAAGCTAAATTCTTTGCCGAGCTTTTTGAGGAAAATCGTCCGGGTGACAGGGAAAGGATTTTAACCATTGTCGGGGCAAGCTCTCCAGCCGTATATTACCGCGAAACCTTCCAGAGATTATTAATGATTCAGGCGGTAAGAGATACTCTTACGGAGATCGCGGACGGAAAGTTTGATTGGTTTAATCAGTTGCACGCGCAAGCCGGGTATATTAGTTTGGTGGCCGCAGGTAATAATCATCAGTATAACGGGGCATATAATCAGCATCTTTATAATTTAAGAGAACAGCACAATGGGTTACAACGCGACGCCTTTACTGCCTACCTGCAGATGACGGCACAAAGCTTGACCGCGCATCCGATACGGGCGGCCAGACAGTTAGTTGCCGCTGTAGCTGCTTTATTAAGGAGAGATTTGGTTTCTGCTAGAGGCTTCTTTAGGGTGTCCAACGAGACCCGTAAGATCGCCGGTTTATTCGGCAAGGTTGCCGACAGTACCGGTTACCGTCATCCCAGATTCAACGAGTTGCCGCAAGACGTGCAGGAATCCGTGAATATTCATGAAGCACAACCCAATGAAAGAGCTGCTTTGGAAGCTCAAAGGGTTGCATTTAGACAAAATATAACCGGGCCGCATGCTCTTAATCCCGTGGCAGGGCAGAGTGCGGCGAATATTAATGAGGGTGTTCAACAGCCCTCCTCCAGGGAACGTGGTAATGTGACCCCTGTTGGCGCCCTCGTTAATACAACCGGTGATAATAGATTACAACCAGGGCCGCAATCTGGCTTAGTTCCCGTGGCAGCCGGAAATGCGGCAGATCTGGCAAGGAGCGCTAGCACCCTCCTCCAGGGTATTGACCCGTCTAGCGCTCCTTACCAAGAACTTGTCAGCAGGCTGCAGGTTTTAAACAGAAGAAGGATGCTTGCCGCAGGATTAGCCGCAGCGCTAACCGTCGCTGGTGTGTCTGTCGCAGAGGGCAGGATTGTCGTTGAAGCTGAGCATTTGCCGGCGGAGATGAGAGATGCGATTGAGAAGTCATTTAAAATTACCAAGGCATTCTTGACTATGCCCGCGCAAGACCCGACAGTTAGAAAATATACTGCCGATGCGCAGAGGCTCTTAAATAGTGACGAGGTAGTAATTCACCTGGTAGTTGCCGACCTGTTGGCCAGCGAAAGAGTGCAAGAATCCCTGGCTACTCAATACCAGAATAAAGGCACTGCCATGGCCAGAGTAGAGTTTATATCAGAGAATGAATATCGGATTATTTATGACTATAGAATACTGGAAATGGGCTTAGGGATGATGATCATGGGTATTGCCCATGAAGTGATAGGCCATATGACCATACCGCAGGAAGAAAGAAGGCGTCTGAGTGTATTTGAGGATGAGGAGATCGCCTTTAGCCGCTCTATCGATTATGTGCAGGGTTTGGTAGATGATAGGGGTGTTTGGGAGCAGGTAGGCGGAAGGGACCATCCTGTTTTGCAGGACCTCAGAGCAATCTTGGTTCAGCAGCGGGAAGTTCTGGAGTTCGTAAGAGCTGAGGTGGCCAAGGAGAGGCAAGCCAGGAATCGTAATATTGCATTAGGCGTTAGCCTTCCGGTCATTACTGCTGCAGCTGCTTATGGCGGGTATAGATTGTG
>JAQTTS010000301.1 GCA_028710655.1 Dehalococcoidales bacterium | reverse complement strand
AGGTCGCATCCTGTCGTCCCAACCTGATTCATGAAGAAATCTGGTGGTATCAAAGTAGCGGCGGCAAAGCGATCGGCGTAGCGGCTTATCTGAGGCTCTTTTAGCAAACCATAATCGGGATCGAAGAAGTTCAAATTCTTGTGGATGACCTCAAAAAGTTCATGGAAGATATCGAACTTCTGTGTTGCCGGCCGGTCTTTGGCAGCATAGTGTATATGCCAGGAGCCTCTCGCCATCATATTTGTGCCGCCGGTGTCGAGGTAGTGAACGGCTTGAATCTTAATACCGAGAGAGCGAATCTGGTCAACAGTCTTTCTGATGTCTGGAGTACGGTCAATCCCGGCATATTCTCTGAAGAAAGCGCCCAGGCGCACGGGGTCATCAGCGTACCGGCCTTCCTCATAGTCTAAAGCGTAACGGCAGAAATCCCCCAGGCTACCTGGTGCGCTCATCAGCCCTCCTCGTTTCTACGGTGTCAGCAGTTTCTTTCCTGTCAGAGTCTCATAGACGATGACGATGCCTCTTTTAGCTTCAATAACCAGCTCTTCGCCCCTGATCCGGGTACCCAGTTTGTAATCCGGGTCGGATAACACATATTGGAAGGCGGCTTCGATACGCTCTTCCTCAGTCGCGGTGACCTCAGGATCATCAAAATAACCGGCCCTCATCAGAAGCTCTCTTACGGTAATCTTATAGGTTTGAGCCAGCTTTTTCAGGATATCCGGCCGCGGCGGTGGTCTGTCCCCCTTTTCGATCTGGGAGATATAGGCATTGGAAACGCCGGCTTCCTTCTCGACATCGCGCAAAGACAACCGCTGTCTTTCCCGTAGACTCTTCAGGAACTGACCGAAATTGGATTCCTCCATTTTCCCCCTCTCATCCCGTTGTTGCAAGTATTATAGCATATCTTTGCTAACGTTTGCAAGCACTTATTTGGAATAGTGCCATAAATCGCTTGACTTACTTAAAATTCCTGTCTTATAATAGCACCATGCAAGCCGTCGAAGCCACCCTGGAAGAACTCTTCAAGAATAACCACGAAATTCTGGATGTATGCCAGAAGTTCGGCTGGGGCAAGATCGAGATTGCGGTAAAGGACGGCAAACCGGTGATGGTTACGGTCAAGCGGGACATCAAGCTAAGATAAAAGAATAGTTTCGCCGAATCGAAGACGATAGGCGCTTTGGGCTGTATAGCCTGGAGCGCCTTTATTATTTCCGAGGAATTATGCGGGAGATGGTGATGACGATAAGGGTAAAACTGAATCAGGCCGCGGTGCTGCGGGCAATCGCCAGACGGAACATGTCGCAAAACATGCTGGCTATCAGAGTCGGGTCCAGCAGCGGTTACATCTCCCAGATTATGTGCGGGACGAGAAATCCGTCACCGAGGATGCGGGAGAAGCTTCAGCTCGCTCTCGCGCCATTGACGTTCGACGACATATTTATCATCGAGGAAAGCGAAAATGGCTCCCAAAATAGATAGGCACGAAGAGGGTTTAAAAGAGCTTGCCGGCATGATAGCGGACGCCTACCGGCGCCGTATGACCGGCGAGATTACCAGCCCTTTAAGTGATTCGGAAGACGATGACAGCAACACTATCAGTGAGGCCGAAATTATCGCGCGCATAGAACCAAACAGCTCCGGGCCCGGGTTTGTATACACGGAAACCGTCAGAGTGGAGAACTTCATCAGAAACAAAAAGCGACGAGACAATCACAGGGATAACGAAACAATAGATTAAAAGGAGGGTCAAGATGTCGCCGATAAAAGGAATATCCGAGATCGTAAGGCTCCCCCGCCTGGGGAAGATAAGGCTGGGGATAAAACTCCAAACGGATGAGGGAACCGAATATCCTTCCCCAACGGACTACTTTGTCTGTCCGGATGAAGTAAAGAAGGTTTTCGGGGAAAAACCGAAAGAGCTCCAGATCATGTTCCCTACCGAAGACGAGAAGCAGTGGGCCAGCCAATATCTAAGGTGCTATTCGGAAACCGGGGACCTTATCTGCCGCGGGGACGGCGAGATAGCGGTAGCCCGGGTGGAAACCATCGGGCGGGAACGAAGTTCAAGATATAAGCCGATAACAAAATTATTGGAGATGCCGTGTGACCCAGATAGGTGCCCCTGCTACCAGAAGGGATACTGTCACCGCGTACTGAACCTGCAATTTCTTCTGCCCGACTGTCCTGGCCTTGGGGTCTATCAGCTCGATACCACCTCTTTCTATTCTATTGTTAATGTTAACTCGGGAATCAAACTCATCCGCGGCACCTGTGGACGGGTATCAATGATTCCCCTGTCACTGAAGCTGATAGAACAGGAAGTAAAGCCCGAGGGCATAGAAAAAACGGTGCAGGTACTGAGCCTGACCGGTCGCTACTCACTTGCCGAAATCCAGAAGTACGCACAGACACCACCCGGGCAGGTCCTTCTTCTGCCGGTACCTGACAACGAACCTCCGGATGACCTGTTTCCTCCTGAATCAAGAAAACCCGTAGAACCGGTTAAACCGGCGCCCTCACGAAAAGAAGCGCTGCTTGATCTGTGGACCAGGGTCAAGAGCAAGGTCTGGCAACTTGATGTCAGGGATGAGCAGGTAGCCAACTGGTTTCGGAGAAACTATCGAATCGCAGACGTACGCCTGAGCGACTTTGACCTGATAGAGCCGCCTTCCCAGGTTACCATTGAAGCACTTACGCATTTCCTGATGTCGCTGCAGCATCACGAAGACTCCATTTAGCGTCTCTGAGAATATTCCCGGATAAGGAACGTTATGGCTGAACTAGTCTTTTCAGACGTTATTCCCGGGTTGCTGACCGAGCACTTCCGTCACCTCGATGAAGGCAGCGGCATCAGTACCGATGTAGTCGGGGAACGAGGATATCGGAGCATACTGGGCAAGGCAGAGCTGGAGAAACTCGGCTTTTCCCCAGCCCAGCAGCGAGCTCCAGGTATCCTCATTCCCCTCTGGTCCGCGGACGGCAAAGAGGCGGGATGCCAGTTCCGTCCGGACCGTCCCCGGACTAATGGCCGCGGCAAACCGGTCAAGTACGAGTCTCCGGCTGGCTCATCAAACCGGCTGGACTGCCCGCCGCGCTGTCAGAAGAACATTGGGAATCCCCAGGTTCCTCTGTGGATTACGGAAGGCTCGAAAAAAGCCGATGCCCTGGCCTCCAAAGGGGCCTGCGCTATCTCCGTCACCGGGGTCTGGGGATTCAAAGGCAAAAACCAGTTCGGCGGCATTACCCTCCTCGCAGACTGGGACTATGTCGCTTTGAAGAACCGAACTGTTTACCTGGCCTTCGACTCCGATATCGTCACCAAGGAGCCAGTTAGGAAAGCCCTGGAGCACATCGGCGAGCATCTCAAGCGCAAAGGGGCAACAGTTCAGATTAACCAGCTTCCCCAACTCGAGGGGCAGAGCAAGACGGGCATCGATGATTACCTTCTTCC
>JAQTTS010000300.1 GCA_028710655.1 Dehalococcoidales bacterium | reverse complement strand
CAGCCCGCAGCAAGCTGGCCGACGCCCTCCTCAACGGGAAGGCGATACGCATCGAGGGCGGCACTTTCGAGATGGCAGTGCGCCCCTTCTACTGTATCAACGGACACCGGTGGGGCGTTCCTTTTCAGGATATGATAACCAACCCGCCCCGGATATGTCCCACCTGTGAAACACCGAACATTATGCCCGTCCAGCCGCATCAACCGGGCCGGGGCTGGCGCGGACAGGGCAGACGGCAATTGGGAACAATAAATAATCAAGGAGGTGACAGCGATGTCTAACGGAGGAAGAGGATACCGCCGGATGTACCAGATAACCGGGCTGCCGGGCTGGATGAGACTGGGCTACAGCCCGGGATGGCAGGGCAGAAGTTCAACCGGACTGGGGCCGTGCGCCAGCTATATGACGACCGGCCGCTGGCCGACAGCACAGGCCCAAGCCTACTGGCAGGCCATGCAGGCTGGAGAGACATACCCACCCTACTACGGAGCATCCGGAGCAGCACCGGGAACAGTACCGTCCGCTCCCCGGACGACCAGGGAAGAAGAGTACGGCTTCCTGAAGGAACAGGCTGCCGCGATAAAAGACCAGCTAGCGCAGATAGAAGACAGGATTCACCAGCTTGAGAAAAAGGAGAAATAGAAGATGAAAATTGCCATATCAGCCACCGCCCCAAACCTCGATGCCGAAGTCGAGCCCCGCTTCGGACGATGTCCCTATTTTATTATCGTCGATCCCGACACGATGCAGTTCGAGGCAGTCGAGAACTCCAACGCCACGGCATCCGGCGGCGCCGGTATTGCCAGCGGCCAGATGATAGCCGGAAAAGGAGTAAGCGCGGTGCTTACCGGAAACTGCGGCCCCAATGCCTACCAGGTCCTGTCGGCAGCCGGTATTACGGTAATCACCGGCGTCAGCGGTAAGGTACGGGACGCCGTCAGCGCCTACCAGTCCGGACAACTGCAAAATACCTCTCAGCCGACCGTAGCAGCCCACTTCGGCATGGGGGCCGGAAGCGGCTCCGGCCGGGGTGGACGAATGGGATGTGGTAAGGGCAGGGGAATGGGGGTGGCAGACAGCTTCCAGACTAAGGCTCCAGCCACCCCAACGGCAGATCCGGGAGAAGAACTGAAGGCGCTGAAGGAGAAACTGCAGTCGCTGTCGGAGCAGCTATCCGGTATACGGCGCTCTGTTGACGAACTGGAGAGGAAAGAATAGGGTGATTATCTCCGTCGCCAGCGGCAAGGGTGGGACCGGGAAGACCATGGTGGCGACCAGTCTCGCCCTATCTTTAAGCAAGGCAAGGCCGGTCAAGCTCCTCGATTGTGACGTCGAGGAGCCCAATGCCCATATTTTGCTGAAGCCATCTCTCGACTGCAACCAGACGGTATCTATTCCCGTACCCCAAGTAGACAAGGATAAATGCAACCACTGCGGCAGGTGCGCCGAAGTCTGCGCCTATAACGCTATTGCCGTGATTGCAGAGCGGGTACTGGTCTTCCCGGAACTCTGTCACGGGTGCGGCGCCTGCAGCTATCTCTGTCCTGAAGGCGCTATCTCCGAGGAAGGCAGGGAGGTAGGAGTTGTCCAGTCTGGCCGGGCAGGGAAGATAGAATTCGTTCACGGCAAGCTCTCGATCGGTGAGGTGGCGGCGCCCCGCATTATTAATGAGGTGCAAAAACAGCTGGACCCGGAGAGACTGAACCTTATTGACGCTCCCCCGGGAACCTCCTGTCCGGTAGTCGCCGCTGTGAAGAAAAGCGACTTCTGCCTGCTGGTAACCGAACCGACCTGCTTCGGACTTAACGATCTTGCTCTGGCAGTAGCTGTGATAAAAGAACTGGCTATTCCCTGCGGCGTCGTCATCAACCGGGACGGTGTCGGCGACGACGAAGTCGAGAAGTATTGCCTTAAAGAGGCTATACCGATACTAATGCGAATTCCGCTCGATATTGAGATTGCCCGGTTATACTCTCAGGGGATTACTCTGGCCGAGGGAATACCCCGCTGGCGGGAAGCATTCCTCGAGCTGTTCGATAAAATCGAAAGCCTGATAGGCAACACCGACGGCCGGGAAGGGGGCAGGCAGTGAGAGAAGTTACCATCTTAAGCGGCAAAGGGGGAACCGGTAAGACCAGTGTGGCAGCATCTCTGGCCAGTCTGGCCAAAAACAAAGTTATGGTTGACTGTGACGTAGATGCCGCCGACCTCTATCTACTCCTCAAACCGACCTCCCGGCAGAAGCAGGAGTTCCGGAGCGGGGAAAAGGCGGTAGTCTCAGCAGAAAAATGCACCGGGTGCGGGCTTTGTCGGGAAGTCTGCCGCTTCGAGGCGATAAGCAGCGATTACAGGGTAGACCGGGTCTCCTGTGAGGGGTGCCGCTTCTGCTATAATATCTGCCCGGCGGATGCCATCACCATGAAGCAGAGCCTGTCCGGGCACTGGTTTACCTCGGAAACACGCTACGGCCCGCTGGTTCATGCCAGACTGGGAGCAGCCCAGGAGAACTCGGGGAAGCTGGTAGCCATGGTCCGGCAGGAGGCAAAGCATATTGCGGAGCAAAGAAAACTCGATTACATTATCAGTGACGGGCCGCCTGGTACCGGCTGCCCGGTCATCTCTTCAGTATCAGGGGTAAGCCTAGCGGTAATTGTCACCGAGCCTACACTCTCCGGAATACACGACCTTAAGCGGGTTATCGGCGTTTGCCAGCACTTTGCCGTTCCTGTTATAGTTTGTATAAACAAGTACGACATAAACCAGGAAAACAGCCTTCAAATCGAGAACTACTGCCGGACACAGGATATAGAAGTAGCGGCACGGATTCCTTTCGATACCTTAGTAACCAGGGCACTGGTCAGAAGGCTTCCGGTAGTGGAATACTCCCGGAACCGTGTCGGCCGCGAGATAGAGAAGTTGTGGCAAGTTGTTACCGAGTATCTGAGCTAAAAACAAAGGAAGATAGACGGGAGGAAATCGATAGATGAAATACGCAGTACCGGTAAGTGGAGGTATGCTGTCCCAGCATTTCGGCCACTGCGAGCAGTTCGCTCTGATCGATGTCAATGAGGAAACTAGCAAGATTATCAGCAAGAAGCTGGTCCCATCACCGGGACATGAACCCGGCTTTTTACCCGGATGGCTGGCTGGAGAGGGTGTCTCAGTAGTTATCGCCGGCGGTATGGGCTCCCGGGCACAGGAACTGTTCGACCGGAACCGTATCAAGGTCGTCGCCAACGTACTGGAGAGCGACCCGGAGCGGGCGGTAATGAGCTACCTGGCCGGCACCCTGAAAACAGGCGGCGATGCCTGCGACCACTAGTGGCGGACATGTAAGATAAGAACAATGACAGGAGATGATGATGTTAACTGAGGAACAGGTAAAGAAGAGCCTGAACGAGGTGCTTGTACCGGGCGTCAAACGCAGTCTGACAGCGATGAACCTGATCCGCGGGGTAGCC
>JAQTTS010000299.1 GCA_028710655.1 Dehalococcoidales bacterium | reverse complement strand
TCATCATCTATACAAATGCCCTAGACCTCATGCCAACCGGTCTTGTATCGCTTTTATAGCATTTTCAATCTTCCGCCAATCCATCATCTTTTCCATCCCCTTTCTTCCTATGAAGGGCTAACACTCGTCCCTTTTCGGGCACTCGCTGCACGGCGGCTTCTTACACCCACCGCAAACATAATCTTCACCCCGCTATATACACCGGTTTACCGAATTTGCTTTGTATCGTTCTTTTAATCCGCTCCCGGTTCGCATTGGTATCCGAACTATGGATAATCCAGATTTGCTGTACCTTGCTCAGGTCACATGCTTTAAGAAAATCCACGGCGTTCTCCAACGAAAAGTGGCTTTGCAGGAGGCGGTTTTTCATCTCAACCGGGACTATGCCGGAGGCCACGTTTTCGTTGAGTGTTTGCATATCGTAATTGATCTCTAAAAGTAGATGAGTTACGCCTTTGAAGGTATATCGGCTGTAATAACTGTCCGTCAGATAAACTAACTTCTCCTGCGTCTCCATACTGTGGAGCAGGAAGCCCACCGCTCCGGGGCAATCGTGCTGGACAGAGAAGGGCAGGATAATCCATGATCCTATTTGGAACTGTACTTTGGGGTCAATCATCTGCGCTCTGTGATTGCCTTCCACGCCCAAGGCCTCTGCTGTCTCGCGGGTCATAAATACGTCAACACCGGCCCGCATTGCGTCTCTAACGCCCTTGCAATGATCCATATGTAGATGCGTTACCAATACCGCCTCTATCTCGCTTGTATGGTAGTTTAGTGTCTGCTGAATGCGTTTCCAGGTGATGCCGCAGTCAAGGAGAAGCTTGGTGTGCGAATCATCGATTAGATGAGCGTTCCCGGATGATCCGCTGCCTATCGTCCGTATGTTCATTTCGCCCAGCTCGGCCCGCGTCTTTTCTGCTCCTGGAACAAGCCTTCGCCCTGATTTTGTCCTTCTGTGGTGGACACTTCTATCTGTCCTTCTTCTGTGGACTCAGGGGCTTCTTCCGCTTGCGGTGCTTCGGGTTCGGTGACTTCGTATTCGATGTCGATAGTCTCAGTATTTGCGTTTTCGGCAATCTCTGCGGCCGCATTTTCCTCGGCAATAACCTCATCCGTCCTGGAGAATGAGCGGAGCAAGTGACTGTCACTAGAGGAATTAATAATCGGTTTACAGGCGCGGTTTATAACCGTTTTTTTGCACATTTCCGCAGTGAATTTGTCATGGGTAGTGCCAGCCTTGATATTGCCTTTCTCATCAATGGGCTTCATCTGCGACTGCGCCCAGGCTCTCTTGATCTCGTCGATGGTCATAATCTCGGTCTTGACAATCTCGCCGTCATTGTTGATTACAAGGCAGTATGCGGCCTTGATTTTGCCTCCGTCGATGTTTTCCAATGCCTGCTCATGCTCTGTGATTTCCTTTCGGCCCCGGTTGATTTTGTACTTGAAGGTATCGCCCTCATAAACTACTTCAGCAATAATATCCTGGATGGTATCATCTACCTGCATAGCAACTGCCATCGTGCCGAAATACGACCGCTGGCAGACCAGTTTGTTGCCGTAGATGATGAAATAACACTGCTTCTTCGCCGGGTTCAGTCCCTGCACAACCATATCCAAAAGGGAATTGGCGATACTATCTTTCGTGCATACCTCCAGGGCAGATTTGCCGTTCCTGTCAACTGTACTCTGTAGTGACAACCAAGCTGATTTCATGGCGTTTTCTGCTGAATAATTGGCTGGCAAATGGAGTTGTCCGCTCTCCTGGAACTGCCGCACCCTTGCGGCCACAATATCGACCGTATCCTTTTTCAATAGGGCTAAATTTTGTTTTTGTTCTGCCATTTCAATTAACCTCCACTCTCAATTTATTATCCGGTTTGCTCACAATCAGGCTGATGATCTGCCCGTTGCATTCCGGCAATTCCGTCACGCTCTCGCGGTTGTCGATAAAAATCGGGGCGTTGAATCCGTAAAACTCGGACAGGGTATTGATGATGTCCAGCCCGACGATGATTTTATGCCCGTTATTCAATCCGCCCGAATACGGCACGCCGCCGTAAAGGGTTTCGCAGCACTCCGCTATGCCGCCGTTGATTTGTTCCTCAAACAGTTTGAACCTTGCGAATTTAAACCGGCTGTTGATTTTGTCCGTAAGCAGGGCCACCTTCGCCCGGACAAACTGCTCACACAAGTACAACTCACCCTGCAACCGCTCGTATTCCTTCGCCAGTTGCTTTTCTTGGGCTTGCAGTTCCTTGATTCGCTCCTGCCCCCGGTTGTAAGCGTCAATATTGGCCTGCGCTTTTTCCAGGGCGGTTATTTCGGCCTGGATAGCGTCGATTTCATCATGGACCTTACCTATGGCTTCGCGGTCGTCCTCTTGTAGTTTAAGCAAGGTTTCTTTGATGGCATCTATCTCCTGCTGTTTTTCCACTTCGGCAGGAGCAGCGGGTCTGATCTCGTTCTGCAGGGCGTTTATCTCCTGTTGAATTTTCGCGTATTCTTCCCGCGCCTTATTGAGGTTTGCACGGGCTTCATCCAGTTCTTTGGCGAGAGCTTTATTTTCCTCAAGCAACCGTTCCACTTCGCCGGCGGCCGCTTCGCCCTCTTTGTCCAGTTCTTCCAACCGGCGGGCTTTGTCAAGGTTAAACTGGTCTAATGCTTTTTCTCTCGCCTGCTGTAGTTTCCATTCGGGTAAGGCTTGTCCGCACGTCGGACAGGTGTCGCTTTGCTCGAAGGTGAACACTCTATCGTCAGTTTCTTGCCAGGCTTCTTCCAGGGATGCCAACCTCATTCTTAAATCGCCGATCCGCTTATTATTGGAATCTATGACGGTTTCTATTGTCTTGACCTTCCCGCCCAATTCCACGCCGTAGTTATGCACCCGGGATTGTGTTTCGCGCAGTTCGTTGACCTTCTTATCCACCCCGGACCGCGCCTCATTCCGCAGCCTGATTAAGTCTGTCTCCAGTTCGGCGATCTTGCGCTTGACTTGGGCTATCTCCCCGCCGGATTGAATGCGGGTTAGGGCTTCTTGCCGCTGTCTCAATGCGGTTCTTGCATATAATAGCTTTGTGCCGATTTCCGCATCGTCCGTGACTTCCGGCAGCGTCCGTGTCTGCTCGTCAATGCGGTCAGGGATGCGCTTTAGTTCGTCGTTGATGCGCTTTGTGTCGGCGGCAATGACCTTTCTGTGGTCGTCAAGATTCCTGCCCTGTAATACCACAGGCAGCCTTGCAAGAGCTTTGTCGGAGGCGATGACTTCTTCATCCGATATGTCGCCGCACACTTCCAGCAGGGTTTTTCTCCTTTCCTGCCAGTGTAATTGCTCGTTGAAATAGGTTGGTGATGTCAACAGTTTAAATATGCCCTCGTCCATGATTTCGGCTATCTTGGCGGCGTATTCCCCCTTTGATTTAGGCACGCCGTCGATGAAGTGGTCCGTGGTATGCCCGG
>JAQTTS010000298.1 GCA_028710655.1 Dehalococcoidales bacterium | reverse complement strand
AAGTGTTGACTGCACCATGAGTAACGACAGAGTACCCGCCCTTCTGCTCGTCGGTCTCCAGCGTCTGCAACAGCGCTACCCCTGCCCTGCTCAAATCCTTGGTCTGCATGGTCCTGATATCCTCATCTTTGGCCAGGTCGAAATGCTGCCCCGGAGCGTTGACATTCCCCTCAAGCTTCTTGATATTCTGATCGTCGCTGGTATGGATCGTCGTCTGTGCTAGGTCGCGCATCATGATCGTCGCGTTGATCGAAGCTATCCGGTTCGCCTGTTCCCACGTCTTGATATTGTTGGTGAGAATCGATTGTCCGCGGTACTCCTCGATGTCGTCATCATCGAAGAAGAAGCCCTTGCCCACCAGAGAGACCACCGCTGGGACTTCCTCAAACGGGTTCTTATCGGTCTTTTCGAGCTTCCCGCCGATGATCAGCCATCGAGTCTTGCGGTCGTGCATGATCTCGACGTTAGAGGTCTTGGCTGTGGTATCAACTTTGTACTCAGCCTCGATCTGCTCTTTCGTGCGGGTGTACTTGACTTTGAAAAGGCTGATCCCGTCGGCATCCAGTCGATAGGAGCAATACCGAGCATCACAGAGCTTGATGGACGGGCTCGCCTTCCTCCGGGCAAACGGATTCCATATCCCTTTCTTGGGCGCAGACACAATCTCGATGATTCCGCATATCCGGCCACGGAAAAGTGCCTGTTGACCGAGGGCCAACAAAAGCTCAGGCACTTGCCTCTTGACGATCAGTGATTGCATGGCGTCCATCCAATCGGCGCAATACTGCTCGACCAGGGACGTGGTGTCATCTGATAACTGACGCCCCTCTACCGTCCACTGAGGATTGACAGCCAGAACCTTGCTCATCGCATAGCTGGCCATCACCAATGGCGTGTTGCGGGTGATATTGACCGCATTCGGAAAAGGCTTATTCGGGTCGAGCGTGTCCGGCAAGGAATACTCCTCACCCTTCAGCACCTCAGCCTCGTCATCCATCCGCTTCCAAAGGTCGTCAAAGTCTTCGTCAAGCGCCTTGGCCATTGCGATTGCGTCTTCTGGCATTAGCTTATCCGTCCTTTGCGTACTTCAGATTGCGCCCCTGCTGTAGACCTACCGAACCTATCCAGCATCCCTACCGTGCCATAGCGCCCCGCATCCATGCCGTCATCATTGAACTTTATCGGGTCCTCAAGCACTATTCCGCTCTTCGGGTCTTTCTTCCGAGCGTAGCCCTTGACCTCTTTGAGCAACTGAGGGCTATCTGATGTGATGTATAATGGCTGTCTCAGCACGGCATCAAACCCTGTCTTGTGGTCCTTGTTGGCCTCAAACACGGTGAACCCGGCGCGCCTCAACTCCTCGATCTGGTCCGGCCTGGCGCTGTCTGCGTAGATATCACCTCGCGGGAAGTGGCTTAATCGCTCGATCAGATCGGCGGTCGTCAAGTGCTGCTGGTGGATCATCTGTTGCCAGTACACGCCATCATCATTGATTGCAACCTTGACCAGGGCCATTGCGTGAGAGTAACCAAAGTCCAGACCGTATCCCCATGCCCTATACTTGTCCGGAAACTTATCGGTCTCTTTCCAGTGCTTGAAGATCAGATTCTCCAGCTTGCCGGGAAGCCCGAGCGCGTAGATGCGGTAGAAGTTAGCATCCTCTTTGATCAGCCCCTCTAGCCGATTGGTGTAGTCAGCATCGAGGAAGGGATTATCCTTGTACGTCGAATGATTGATTACCCGATCCTCTGTCTGCCCCTGCGTGATCACCCAATGATTCTCGTCGATGGGGTTGCAGGCTGCAATGAGCCTGTTCCGGTTCCATCCATCCGGCTTGGGGTGCCTGAGTCGTAGCGTGAGCTGCAGGATATCTTCCCGGGTGAAGTCGGTGACCTCCTCACAGATGATCAAGTTCCACTGGGATGACTTGATCCGCTCGATGCCGCCCTCGCCCACGCCAATGGAGAAGAATTGCACATGGTTGCCGTTATAGTCAAACGTGTGGTTGGTCCGGTCATGCTGTCCTTTCGCATACATCCCCCAGGCCGACCACATGTCGATAAGGTCTCTCATCATGGTCATGCGCAGGGAAGGGAACGTCTGGCGTCCGACTGCGATCTTGAGACCATTGTACTGATTGAGGTAGTAGCTCACGAGCTGGCAAATGCTGTAGCTCTTGGAAGATCCCGCCCCCCCGATCTCGTAGACCTCAGAGGCGGACGTATTGAGCAGGCGCTCAAAGATGCGGGTATACTGCACCTCGACCTCGCGCCGCTCAAGAGTTGCTGCCGTCATTTGCCGCCCTTCATCATTCGTTCAACTTCGGCTGTTGCATCGGTGGATATCATCCCACGCTCCGGCGCACGGCTCAAAAACTCATTCCGAATGCGCTCAGGGAGCAGTGGATCAAGATAATCTCGGAAGAGTAGGTATAAATTGAGGCTTAGACGATACCCTGGGGCCAATTTGTACGCTGGGTTGATGTAATATTGCCACTTGCCAGAATGCTCTTGGATACGGTGCATCACACGCAGACTAAGCATTTTGTTGATCCAGCGCGATCTCTTGCTGCGTGACCGCAACCCGACCAGATCGGCGATCTCTTTGGCTGTGTACGGCACAATCCGGTTGTTGGCCCGATACCCCAAAAGATTAGCCCCAGCGATCATGTGAGAAGTTGCCAGATCATCTATCATGCCCCTGTCGCTATAGGTGATCTCAGGTGGCCATGCAGCATAACGGAACGACCTGGCCCCGAGCTTCCGAGCTGGGAAAAGATAGCCCTCATCGGTCATCGGCTCCGGGAATAAACTATTAGTGTCGGTGATCTGCCCGGTGGCTTTATCGATTATCTGATATCTCATAAGCCGGCCTCCCAAAGTGTCCCCGAAAACGTGCATCCCTCAAAAAAGTGTCCCCGAAAATGCAACACTTTTGTATCTAAAACGCCGTTTGCACATATATACGTAACCCTGTACCCCCGCCAGGTAACGCCGCTCGCCGCTGGGGCATTCGCTGTCGCTCATTGTTTCTTCTAAGACAGGTTTCGCCGGGTCTTTGCCTACCAAAACACCGCCCTTCAGCCTCTTGATAGGCTTCCGGGCTGTCGGTAAATACATTTTAGTACAACTCTGAGACTAAACTATGGTCGTAATTTAATCATTATGGTAAGTTATGCTCATTCCGACCATTCGCTTTTGCCTACGCTTTTTCCATCGTCGTACCTCGCCGGATTGAGGATGATCGTCAAGGGATTGGTTTTATCCCCTGAAAGAGGTTGATTGGCCTTGCCATAGATGCGATCACACAAGTATTCGGCTGCTGCCTGTCGCACATTGGCCGGGCACTCCTCGACGCCTTGAGCTCTATCGATCATCTTGAGGATGATCTGAGGCATGGCATCCTCAGCGATCTTAAGAGCATCGCGCACCTCGCCCTGAAGGGTTTCGGGCCGACCAGGAGCG
>JAQTTS010000297.1 GCA_028710655.1 Dehalococcoidales bacterium | reverse complement strand
GCACCGGGGCGACTGGTTACCACTCTATAATGACCACCAAAAGAGCCGCCAGGCGCAAGGTAAGCCGGTCCTGCTAAACGTGCACCTAAAGAATTGCCAAGGGGGTCAAAGGCAGTAATGTAAAGACCCAGGTTCAAATATCCGGAAGAGAGATTGTAGAGATTGAATTGTGCGCCGGCTTCACTACCAGCCGATATTGTAGGCGGACTGCTAAGGTCATAATGACCGGTACTAGGATTCCAATACAATATCTCCCTGACCTCGGCCTCGTTAGTGATAGTTTCGGAAATAGTGTCATCTATATGCCACTGACCATCAGCACCATACCAGTAACTTGACAGGTACGTCGTCATTCTAGTGCACACCAGCATCGTAAAAGACGCAGTAAATCTAGATGCGGCCCCTGGGTCAGGATTTGCATAAGATGGTGTAAAGGTAAACGCAAATGGAACCGTGCCCATCCCTGGGACATCCATATATGTAAATCCGATAACCTTTACCGACATTACGGTTGTGTATTTATTCTCAACATCAACCTTAATGGCCTCACTATTACCGACAACTATTTTCCTTGGACTATCCGCTACTATTATTCTGGTATACTGAGCCATAGCTTATCTCCTAAAAAGGCCTCTCAATCTCCTCCCCCCTGAAAACCTTTATTCCCTGCTGCACCACCCATATGGCCAGGAGGGCTGCCATCAGGAAGCCGGCCACCCCCTGCAAGAACTGGGCCTCGACCTGCGTCGACTGAGGTACAGTGGTTGGATACGGGGCTTGCTGGTTCACTTCTTATCCCCCGTCATCTTCGGCATGAACATCATCACTCCGACCATTATTCCCAGGATGACCATCGATGAGATGAGCTCCATCGTCCCCGGGAAGAGCCAGTCGACGATCTTCAGCGGCAGGGCCGCCAGGATGGGCAGCAGGAAGATGCCGCCCAGTAACAGCAGTATTAGCGTCCACCAGGCCGGACTCGAGATGTAGCTCACCCAGGCAATAGGCTCGCCGTCGGGGTCGGGGGTGATAAAGCAGCCCAGCTCAGGCCAGGGGGAGAGCCCCGCCTGGGTTCTTAACTCGGCCTCGGCCTGCTGGCAGTCCTCGACAAAGCCGTCATACCGCTCGGCAAAGACCAGCCCGACCAGCATCCGGCTGCTAGGCGGCAGCCAGTTCTCAAGGGCGACTACAGCCTCCGGACTGACCGCGCCATACTGCTGCCCCACCGCCAGGTTGGCTGGCAGTCTAAACATAATACCTCCTATACCACTAAGGGCTTGCCATACCTGCATGGCAAGCCCTTAACTGCGGCTACCGATTCCTCGATAGCCAGGCAATAGTCCACCTGTAACGAGATACTATCCTGTCTCTCGGTTTACCATGTAACCAAGCCCTATTCCACTACCTCGCACCGGCAGACTACCTCCAGTTTAAGAGCCTCCATGCAAGGGTCTTAGCTAACCAGAGCTATAGCTTTACGCCCATACACTGTAAGGTCGCAGGTTACGGGAGCAACACCAACTGCGGCCGTATCCGGCGTTGCAATTATGGTAAACGTATCACCGCCAACCGCCCTAAGTGGAACGCCAAGCTCGTCACCTGCCTGAAATTGTGTGAAACGAGTCCGTGCAGCCTCAGGTGCGCCAATAATATCGGCGTTGGCTATCGCAAACCTCCGTTCACGACCGTCACCTACAGCTACCGGATCATAGTAGGGCTTATCAGCACCGGTGACTGCTACTTTGGGGAGCGATGACACTAAGAGGTTTAACACCAAAGTACCAGTCATGCCAACTGCCTGATGAACATACAGACCCATGGCTGTGAGGTACCAGACTTGACCAGCTGGTACTGTAATAACAGTCGCTCCGGGGACTGCGATTCCTATCCCTGCCCCAACAGGAACAACGACGGTGGAGATACCATCTCGGCTGTCTACCACGTCTATAGTCCACTGTTTCTCAGCCCAGATTAATGGCTGATTAACCAGCTTGTCGATGTCAAGGATAGCCGCTCTGCCCTTGTAGTCGCCGATGGGCATCACCCCGCTGTAGAGGGCCTGTGCCTGGGCGGTGGTTAGGACGCCTGTCTGCAATGCCCGGGCAATCTCAGCCGGGCTGACAGTTTTATTAACTACTCGTTGCTTACTCATAGAATACCTTCCTTTAGGTTTATTGTTTACTCGTTTGTCTAGGACTCAAACGCCCCGGCCATGCCTTTCATCATCGGCATAATCATCATCATAACCATCATCAACATTATCAGTGGCATGATGCTGGTCAGCAGAGTACCGATGTCGGATGTCTGCGTAGTCGTGATCGGCGTTAGCTGTCCTGCTCTTACCTGTTGTCCTGTGAACATCGCCTACCTCCTATTCGAATCCTTTGGACATGCCTTTGAACATCGGCATGAGCATCATCATGACCATCATTATCATGATAAGAGGCATAATGCCGGTCAGCATCTCGCCGATGTCCTGTGTCGGGGAAACGGCGTAGGGCGATACCGATACCTGACCCGGCTGCACCGCCGTTTGCCCCGGGGATACGGTTACCTGTTGTGATCTAATCACCTTGCTACCTCCTGTATTTTGTTACCTCGCAGAGCCTCTCTGCCCCTCTCGCAGGCCTAGTTATTGTCTTTGGCTTAACTGCCACCCCAGTTAGAATCTATGCTCTGGGAGAAAGACTTCGGAGACTACTACCTGCGAACTTTGCGCATCCAGTTGCGAGCCCACTTGGCTACATCTGGCATGCGCCATTTGCCGGCATCTACACCGGCGTTGTAGGCTGCCTTGGTATTCGGGCCGAAGGGAAGATCTCCGTAAGAGGTTTTCATATCGCCTTTGGCCGCGTCATAGTTGGCCCCCATGACCGGAGCCTTGGCCTTGAACTTTCTCTCACCCTTGGCCGCCATTTCCTCTAATGTTGCGGGCATTGCTAACACCTCCAACTATTTATTTTCGGATTTCAGCTAGGTGTGGTGGCACCCGGCTTCAATCGCGGCGGAGGTTGCAACCCGGCCCAAAAGGAAAAGGGGATTGCCCGAACCTTTTGAGCTCAGGTTGCAATCCCCTTTATTAGCCTTAGAGCTTGCTGGTGAAAACAAAAAGCCGCGAGAGCCGATTTTTTCACCGGCAAGCTCTCACGGCTACTTTAACGCTACTACACTATTTTAATTCTGTCAAGTCTATATTAAATCTAGATTATTCGCTTTGTCTCTTCTTCGCCCTGATTGCGAGATCTTCACCCACCACAATTTCCACCTGGTCGCCCGCCTTGAGGTGGAAGTACTTTATCCAGGCCTTGGGCAGAGTTACTGCCAGGCTTTCACCGGTCTTAAATAGGGACCTCTCGTCTGGGATTGGCATCAGCGCGACATCTGCTCCAGCCAGTTCCGCCTCTTCTTGTCCTGGGCGGCCTTGAACCGGCAGAGCTCCTTCTTTTTTATTCGCTCTATCCTCT
>JAQTTS010000296.1 GCA_028710655.1 Dehalococcoidales bacterium | reverse complement strand
CCTGTGCTTTCGTCCCACCGGGATACAGGGCTGTCCTTATCGGACAGGCTCAGGATATTCAGGATCTGGGCACCTTCAGCCCGCTTGAGGACAGTGCGGAAGAAGGTGCCCTTGTCCTGGTACGGCTCGATTTTACCGAAGAGGTGACAGCGGAAACCCTCGGCAGTATAGAACAGGCCTGCCGTGACGCCGGTGTCGAGTCCTGGCCGGGCAGCGGGTATTACGTCTATGCCGATACCGGCTCGAACTCGGTCTACCTGGTCTGGCAGAAGGGATTCGCCTGGCTGCCCATCATCGTCGGCCTGCTGGCCACCGTGGTGCTGCCTCCCCTGCTGACCGCCGGTATCTGGCTCATCCTGCCCGATTCCATCAAGAGCCTGATTTCCAGTCTGGTCAACATGGGCATGATGCTACTTATGATGTGGCTCATGACGAGCCTGATGAAACCTCTCATGGCTCCGGCGAAGGAAAAACCGAAGCAGGTAAAGGAGGCTGCCGGATGAACTATCAACCGCAGCAGTATTACAGCTACTACCCGGCCGAGTCGTACCAGCCGCAGTTCTGGCAGGCCATCGTTGCCGGGGCTATTGATATCGCCATCATGGTAGCCATCGGGGCCTGGGCTTTATCTCTGGTAAAGAAAGCCTTCAGGGGTGAGGAGGTGGATCTCCGATGACGACGGGGATAACAGTTATGAGCGGTGAGCTCGGCGATATCTTCTGGGACCTGGCGCCCTGGATAACCTACGAGCCTGGCTACGACCTGGGTTGTAGCATCTACGTAGCCAATCCCGGAGATGTTGAGAAGGAATATACCCTGATGGCGAGGCTGTCTCGCGAGGGCGTGGTTATCAGCGAAGAGGTGCTGCCGGTATTCGGCTACACCTGGTTCAAGGTGGCGCCCGGCGACTTTATCAGGCTGAGGGGCGCCCTGCGCTTCGATGAGAGCGACGGTGAGCTGGCGATACTTCTGGTTGAGCGGGAGACGGAAGAGGTAACCGATTCGGTGGTCACCCTGCTAGTATCTCCGACCAGCGCCGGGGTCTTGCCGCCGACCTGGCCGGGCACGGGAACTTCTACCGGCACGTCCACGGACTGGAGCATGATGATGGCGATGATGCTGCCGGTAATAATGATCGGCACTGTCGCCGCGGCCACTAAATCCACCAGCGATGAAAAGAAGAATGAGCCGGTTGCCGCAAAGGAAGAGCGCAAGCTATTGCCCGAAGGGAGGCAGGAAGATGCCCGGTGAATTTTATATTGAAGGCAAAGCGGAAAAGCTTGATATCACGGATATCAAGGAACTCATTTCGCAGATACAGACCATCGTTACCCAGGTACAGAGTGATGTTACCTCAATAATAACAACATCCGGCAGGCAGTTGTCCAGTGCCGACTTCTGGAGCGACCCGCTTGAGGAAGCCCAAATTAATGCCGCCGGTGTCACTGTATCTTTACCTGCCGTAACTATAGATAGCATACCCGCTGGCGCCACCATACTTAGAGCCATCGCCATGTTCAAGTTCAGGATGGTCGGGAATACAAATGCTGCGGCCAACAAGCTGAATGGAGGAACGGCAGCGGCGACAAGCCAGGTGATACAGGTCAGGGATGATACTCCCGGCGCCTGGATAGATGCCATTAACTTCGCTGACGACCAGTTCGGGCTTGATGCGGAAACAAGGGAGGGCGGCGATGTCTGTATCGGGAGCATCGACATTTCCAGCATCGTGTCGGGAAATGACGGATATGAGTTCCAGTGGCTGCTTGGGAGAGCGGACCTGGATTTCATTAGCTTTAACGATGTTCAGGTAGGGATTCGGGTTTGGTATTCAGTGCCGCCGTCATAAGAAGGATAACGTGGAGAGGAATACTCGATGACGATTTACACCGTTGCCAATATAAACAGCACGCCGGCCCTCGCGGCAGAGGGAGGCGGGCGTGATATTGTCGTAGCCCGTGACGGCAGGCTCTGGGTGGCTTATTCCAAAAAGCCGGCAGGACTCAACAACATGCAAGTCCACGTTGCCTACAGTGATGATGACGGTCAAACGTGGACGGAAGAGCGGGTTACCTTCGGTTATGATAACAGGCACCACTTTTTCCCCGCCCTCGCTATAGACTCCTTTGACAATTTACACCTGGTCTATACCTCAAATGGCCGGACGCCGTTTGCTCCAAGATGGGGGGTATTCTACAAGGAACGCACTATTGGCGGCTGGCAATCCGAGGAGGCGGTTGCTCATCTTAATGTGGCTAATCCCGGCCAGGACTATCCGACAATAGCTATTGGCGTGGCTGACGTTCCCCACGTGGTCTGGGCCGGACTGGGATGGGGCGCCAACCCCGCCGTCAAGAATATCCAGTACCGGGCCAAGATTGGCGGAAGCTGGGGCACGGTCGAGCAGGTGACGGATATGCCAAGCCCCCAGGATACGCCATCTATGGCTATTGACTCATTCGGAGCTGTTCATGTGTCGTGGACGGGACGCGGCTGGGGCATAAACACGGGAAACTCCCAGGTTTGTTATGGCCACGGGCCTGCCGCCTGGATAACGGAAAATGTTACCGACCATGCACATTCCCACTACCATTCCCGCATTGCCCTTGATTCAGGTGATGACCCGCATATTGCTTATTACGATGCAGGTGATAATGCCATCTACTATAACAAGCGAACCGGAGTTATGTGGGGCACCCCGGAGCAGGTGTCACATACGGGTGCCACGCTTGGCGGGGGATACCCCTCAATCTCCCTCGACAGAAGCGACAACATTCATGTTGTCTGGCCCGGTTATGGGCAAGGACTGAGTAACGCCTGGACAAATTACTGGCACAGGAAGAAAACTGCATCATGGCTTGAACCTGAGTATGTCACCGACCAGGATTTGAACGACCAGTGGTGCGCCTCATTGCTCTGGGCAAATTACCCGGAGATAGGCGGGGTGAAAACCAACGTTCTGCCCGATTTGCAAAAGCTGGTCTGGGAGGACATGTCGGTTGCCGTTTTATTCTCTGAAACCCCTGCATATTCCAAATTAGAAAATATCAAAGTTTCAAACATGGCAAACAGATTGATGGCGGAAAAGGCTATTTAATGCATAAGGAACTAGCCAGGATATGAGCAGAACGACAAGGGAAAACTGGATCGATAAATGTGTATACGTTAGAGCCGGCATGCCACGGCGCTGGGTGACAGCCGCTCCTTATGCAACATGGGATGACCTGGTAACCGGAGCC
Source organism: Dehalococcoidales bacterium (assembly GCA_028710655.1). The sequence goes on along the minus strand of JAQTTS010000296.1, from coordinate 233 downwards.
GGCACCCATTATGACGGTTACACGGGGACTGACTACGTGGGTCTTCAGTTTGCCGGTTCGTCTTCCCATTTACCGGCGAATAATCCCTGGGACTGGCTCAGACGGTTCGGCGCTATCTGGGATCCGCGAACTGACTATGACGGCGGGGATTACAACGGAATGCCGCCCGGGGCCGTTGCCGTCGGAGGCAGGGTCAAGGTCTGGGTAAACTCCAAGACATCCTGGGGCACCAG
>JAQTTS010000295.1 GCA_028710655.1 Dehalococcoidales bacterium | reverse complement strand
GAGCTGCTTCATAACGGCGTCAATTTTGTGCTCACCAGTAACAGCCTCAACAGCCGGCACAAGTTCCACCGCCAGACTATATCTCGGCAGGGGCGCACTTACCCAACTTGCCAGATGGCGGTATTGAGACGGGACTGGCTCGCCGCCTTCAATAAGAACCTGGGGAAGCAAGGAGGTGGATTTACCACTCTCCAGGCGCTTTAGTAGTTCTGTCCAGGCTGGGTCGTGTGGGTCACGAGGTGCTCTCCAGGTAGCAAGGTCAGCTACGTATATGCAGAATGGATAAGCCTCGGCAGTTTCTTTTTTCGTGGGGAAAGTCATCCTGAACAGGAGTTGGCTAATACCGGCGTTTATTTCACGACTGTTTATTGCGTATCTTCTAGATAGAGCCTGAGCAATTGGTGGTTCAGTCGTTATCTGATAGCGGTCACCCGAATAACCCCTCTGCTCCAAGAACGAGGCTATATCAGATTGAATTCTCTTACTTTTCACAGGAATGGTTGAGTACTGCCTGGTCTTAAAAGAAAATACCTCCCACCGGTCGCCACGCTGATATATCAATAAAGCGGTTTCCCCCGTCTGCCGATTGATAACAAACCACCTGAGCCGGCGTAATCGGTCTTCAGGAAGGCTTTTTCTCGCAGTCTGGGGAAGGAGCTTGGGAATTTCTTTCTCGGGCTGCCAAGCTGTAGTTACCAGGGACTTCATCAGTCCGAACATCAGGCCGACAAACATCAGAGCCATACCGAAGGCAAAGACATCATTCATTTGTTCCTGGGAGGTCCGGTACATCACCACATCACCCCTTTCATCAGCTCATCGAACTTGCCGTAAGAGGTCATCTCCACCACCCTTGCCGCTATTTTGGTCATATCGGTGCTGTGTTCTTGTTCCAGGTCTTCAGCACCGGAGCTATGATGCGCCAGCTCATGAATAACCGTATCAATAGTAGACCTCCCCTGTTCCAGTTGGTCGGAGGCAATATAGATTTCCTGCGTGGTCCGGCTGTACATTCCGGCTGTTCTTACCCTATCGGAGGCTGGCGGTATGATAGCGGCATGGACGCCGCCGACCTTTCGGAAAGCGGCTATTTCATCGGAAATAGCCCGGGCGAGTTTGAGGTGAGCGCGCTGCTTGGTGCTGAGCCTATCCTCCGGGATGATTTCGACCTCTCTGAGCCGCTCCTGAGAAGCTTTAACCAGGTCGGCGTCAGTGGTGATTGCCTGAGCCAAGGTGTCTCTCACATTCCAGTTGACGCTCACCGACACATAACCCAGGTGTTTCACCGTGCCGTCCCATCGGTCGGAGGTGCGAATGACGGCGTTTTCACCGAAGTTATTCACCCAGGCTTCCCTCCAGACGGAGGCATTCTCTTTAACGAACTGGGCATAGGGCTTGTTGGTGACTGGCTCATACCCCATGTCCCAGGCGCTCATATTTATATTGTGGCTTTCCTCGGTCTCAACGATGGGCGGATGTCGTACCATCTGCATGAAGACCTCGAGCAGCTTAAGGTTAGTGACACAGCTCCACAGCCGGCCCATATCCAGCCACATATCGGACTCGTTCTTGGGACCATGGCGGTCTGGAGCCATATCGAAGCCCCACAGGTTATAGGAAAAGGGGCTGTTGAAATCCCTCATGAAAATATCGCGGACGTATATCCTCGACCCGTTAGGGAAAGCATGATTGATTAGCTGGTTAAAACGCCTGATAGGTTGAGCCAATCGGCTGGGTCCCTCGGCGATGATGTCTTTCCTGGGGAGATTAACAGCAAACTTATCCTCGTAGGCACTGCCGGTGTAGCCGATGATATGAAACCTAGTGCCGACTTTGGTTCCGCCAGCTCGCCAGAGAGCCGCCAGGGTATGCACCTTGCCATCGGCATCCTGCTCTAAGAAGATAATCCAGAGCTCCCGTCCTGTAGTTTCGACACGGACTGAATAGCCCTTTCTAATTAAAGCCAGGGCAGCAATCTTCATGCCTTCGCCGTACTTACCCCGCGCCCAATCGGGCTTGAGCTTGGGTGGTCCCAGCAGGAAGTCGGCTACAGCGACACCCCTGCCCCGGTCGGCAATCCACAATCCCTCGCTATCGTAACCCCAGCGGTAGGCTTCGGCTTCATCGAGGGCATTCTGGACAATATCCCGGATGGCTTCCCACTCACCCCACTCCTGCCGCCAGGTGGAGGTCGGGCCAATGATGATAAGCTGCCAGCCTTGTTGCTGCCATGCTGAGCGATATTCCTCCATGGTAAGCACCCGGGGAGGAGTCGTGACACTAACGGCAGCCATAATTATTTCTTGCTCCTCGCTCTGGCAATTGCTTCCAGGAAGGCATTGTCTATCTTTTCCCGGTAGCCGATGTCTTCAATTGTCCAGGTAAGATATTCAGGGCTATCCGTCAAATAATTCAGGCTCGGCTCTTTTAGACAGGTCGCTTTTACCAGAACTACCGCTGGCTGACTCCCGTTCTCCTGCCCGCTCACCTCCCAGAGCTCGTTCAGGATGGAAGCTCGGGGTTCAGTGTCCTTTATTTCGATGTTCCAGCCGGCTTCGAGGTCTTTCCGCTCGGGTTTTTTCAGAAGGTCAAAGACCAGCTCTTTATCCGACTCAAACTGGAGAAAGACGCTCTGGCCGGGACGCTTGTTATGAGTAATGATAATATTGCCTATGCGGTCCATTCGCAGGGTGAATTTTCCAATCAACCTGGTTTGGGGAAGTAGCTCTGGCTGTTTTTGCTCTCCAAACAATCCTTTCACCAGGTCTCTAATGATGCTGATGGTAAAGATGCCCATGACTGCGAATCCCATAAAACCGATTACCGCCGACATCCAGTCAGGCGTTGTTACTAACTCTTGGGTGGATAGCAATTCGACTGTAGCCTGGTCTTCGCTCTCGACTCCCTCCAGTTCCCCCGCATTGACTTCCAGGAAGTAGCGGGCTAGCGAAGTGGAGGTTACCAGATAGCCCGGCTGGATATTTCGGTATATCTCGGTAATTTCCAGCGTCTCTGAGAAAAAGGCAATATCCAGCGGAAAGAGCATCGGTACGGTAGTCACCTGGATAGTCTGGGACCAGCCCAGGTCAAACAGCATACCTTCTTGAATGGGCATGTCAGACAATCCACCCAATCCCTGCGTCAGTTCCCAGGGAGTAGTGGCTATATTGATATTCCACTGCTTATTTTTAACGGCTATCGTGCCGAACAACATTTCTATCTCCGCCCCGGTTTTCTTTCAATCCCATCAATCTTCTGCTCCAGTCCCATCTGTTTGGTCTCGGATTCCGGGAACCCAATATCCGTGCCGCCGAACATGGCAATATCGAAATTACGATGCCACTTCACCGAAGCCTTGAAGTCGGTATTGTCCTCGTACCGCTTTCCCCGCATCGCTTTCGGCTTCATTCCGGGAGGGGCAATACCGGACATGCCCTTGAGATAGGACTCACTGGTAGTGTCTTCTCTGAAGTT
>JAQTTS010000294.1 GCA_028710655.1 Dehalococcoidales bacterium | reverse complement strand
GCTGATATAGCTGAAGATCGCGCAGCCCGTATTTCAGCTATGGCCGATGCGCTGGCGGCGGAGGTGGATGTGCTCAAGGCGCAAATCGAGCAAATGTGGGAGCTGATAAGCTACAGCGCAGGCGTTGGTGGTCTACACCTAAATGGAGAGTTTGCCCCTTGGAGTGATCTTTTACCTGGTGGGCGGTTTGAGGAGTGGTTGTCACTTTGGGATGAGGGGTAAAAGATGGATAGGGTCAACGATATAGATACATTGAAGACGTGTCTTTATGGAGCGATAGAAACATTGAATTTTTATGCCGATGGTAGGTCGTATCATGGAATTTTGTTTGTGCCAGATACCCCTGCTGGTGATTTCATGAGTGACTTTAGTGAAGATGCAGAACTTGGGTTGCTAAAGCCTGGGATGCGAGCAAGAAAAACTTTGGATCAAATCAAAGGTTTGTTGAAAGGATATTGAAGGAGGGGTGAAAGATGCCAAATCAAGAGGACATTTTGCAAGCTGCAATGCAGCGTTTCGTGGAAAATAGGGATGAAAAATTCATAAGAGACACAGAGAGGGAGCTAAAATATAGGCACTTGGAGGATAAACTCACTGTTGCCCGACAAGAGCGTAATGAACTGCGTGATGTACTCCGTAAATGCCTGTATTTACTACAGGCAGGTATCACGTCCGGCCATGAGTGGGGTGAGATGATAGATGCGGCGCGGAATGTGCTGAAGGAGGAATGAGATGAAATCAACCAATTTTTCACCGGCCTACTTTGAAGGAGCGCTTGATGCACTAAATCGTGAGAGTAAGGAGTTCCATCATTTTGCAAATAAACTTGGCGATTTTCGCGCTGCACAATGGTCAATGCTGCTCCGTCAATATGAGGCGTTGCTCGTTGATCGTGATGAGATGCTGGGGTGGATACGAAAACTTTTAAGATGGAATAATGACCGCATTTCCTATGACGAACTTTGTGATGTCATAAGCGAGTTAGCAGCCCAGGCCAAGAAGTGGCTGAAGGAGGCCGAATGATCGCTGTCTCATACGAACCACCAACTAGGCAACAAATACGGGACGCAGAGCCACGTTTTCGCGCCCTACAATGGCGAAGGTTACGCCTATCGCTCATCGTCCTGGCAGCGTGCATATTCCTTGGGGTCATCGCATTGGCCTGTTACCTTTGGCCGCTGTTCATTGTGAGCGCTATCTGTGGTTATGTCGCTTTTGGCGCATGATGAACTACGTTCCGATAGGCTGGACGGTCGTGACTGGCGCATGGAGATGGTGTGTCAGGCTGAAATATTAGGAGGTGTTGCTATGGAATGGGTGAGCCGACTACGACATTGCATTGTTCATATAGGGAGTAATCATGAGGGAGTACACAGAGAGCATACACGCGCATAGGCTGTTGAAAATGCTGGAGATGGATGACCCGTGTGAACAGTGTCCGCTATCCTGCTTGCCAGATGATAAGATATATGGCTCCAGGTTCCACTGCGACCTATGTAGGGAATTTGTTGGGTATTCATCCCTTTACTATAGTTGGACTTACTGCCCCTGCTTTTATTTTGGCAAACACGAAGCCATCAAGCGCACCTGGATCGCGCTGGAGGAGAGGGGGTATATCTAAACAGACTCACAAGGAGAACGAAATGGTATCGCCTAGATGGTAGTTGATCCGGTACTCGTGGAGTATCACGTTTCCCCCAAATAGCAAGGGCCGGACCCCGTGAGAGATCCGGCCCTGCGCCGCAGGTCGAAACCGTGCGGGGAGTAGGTGTGTGCGGGCTAGGTGGTTACCCGGCGAGAGGCCACCTAGTGGTCAAGTATCTGCCAAGCTCAGGCGATCAACTGTTAGTCCCTTGCGGGTGTCTCACTTTCAGCCTGTTTTCACGGTACTGGGTTGTTCCCGTCTGGCACTCGCCGCATTCCGATATACCACGCACACGCTATTGTGCTACTTCTTCGCTATTGCCGCCCGCAGCCCGACGCCGCCGAGCATGGCTCCGACCGCGATCAGACCATCCCCGATTGGGTCAAGCGTCGGCTCCATCGCAGCCAGCGCCTTGGCGGCGTACCCCAGGCCCACGAGGATAGCCCCCGTGATCGTTTTCCATCCCATACGCATGAGAGCATCCTTTCGGACAGCTTTCAGGTTGCGCCACAACCCCCAGGCCGTCCATGCCATCTTCAGGTTCATTTAGGGGCCTTGCTGCCGAACAGGAACACGCAGGCCGCATCGACCACGAATCCGATAGCCCGCTTGACCTTGTCGAGCAGTTCCGGCGCGTCAACGAACTCCCCGACCCCGGTCAGGATCGCCGTGACAGCCTCCATGACCAGGCTCTTTTTCGCCTCGCCGGACTCCGGTACATCGTCGAAAAGTTCCTCAGCGGCCCTCATCAGAGCGATCACGGTCGGGAACAGTCTCATTGCTACGGTTAGCCACGTCATTGTTTTTCTCCTTGTGTAAGTGTTTTTTTAGCCAGTTCCATATCTTTACCGGGTTCACCATCACGCACCGTCCATCTGGCGGCGGCGGCCCGTGGATGTCATCGGTCCAGGCGAACGGCTTTTTCATGCGACACCCTGATCATTGCCTCTTCGAGCTTCGGCGTAGGCACCAGACCTACGGGATGCCGAAGCCCTTCTGCTACCTTGCGCTCAAACTCTCGGGCTGCCTTACCCTTCAGTATGGGAGTCGGGGCTATCGGTGTCGCCATTACTCCTCCTCTCTATCGCCACTTCCAGCGCTTTGCACCGAACGAGTACCTGTTTAATCCGGTAAACGAGCATATCCACATCGCTCCGCAGCACCTTCACCATTTGTTCCAGGTCTCTCAGGTCGTCCATCATGCCACCTCGTCGGCATCATTTTCGTGATGCCACGAAGATGATCGTTGTTCATCTCATGCTTCCCATCGCGCCTTGTAAGGTCTTACGTCCACATGCACCCATGATGGGTAGGTCCCGATTCCTCCGTCACGGAAGCGTGGGATTTCCTCAGCCAGCTTGAATATCTGCCCAACGCTCATACCCTCGATGCGGATGTCCGCAGCCATGCCATAAAGGTGATAGCTGTTCGGGGCGCCGCCAACATTCGAATTGTGCCGCTCGCACCGGCACCCGCTCACGATACTGATAGGCTTGCCGGCCAGATCCCTGAGCTTTTGCAGCGCTTCGATCAGCCCAAGGTTCGGGTCGCAAAACCCGCAGCCGCACTTACAGCAAAATTCCGACCGGCTGAAATTCTCGCTCAGGTCTCCCATGTGTGTGATCTCCGCTTCGTACGCTTCTGATGCCGTCCGCATCTCGGCCACCCTGGCTTCCAGTTCCCGCAGGCATCCGGCAATGCTTGCCGTGCCATTCAAGAGCGAGTGCCGCAGGTATAAGAGCTTTGTCCTCATCCACCGACCCTCCGGCTTTCTTCCAAGCGAGCTATCGTCAGGGCAAGGTTTTGGATTGCCTCGATCTGCTTTGCTTG
>JAQTTS010000293.1 GCA_028710655.1 Dehalococcoidales bacterium | reverse complement strand
TCTGTGTATCTCCATTATATCACGGAAACTGTATGATTTTATACAGAAGCCAGATGATATAATAGAAACGATCACGAGGGAGAAACGACCGCCTACTCGAGTGGTAGAGCGCCACGCCTCCCATTTTCATAACACTTGACAATAACGGGCGAAAATGATAAAAACAAGATAGTTAGTTCGGGTTGTGATGGTAGATATGGGGTCAGGAAAAAGGCTGTTTAGCCGGGCAGAAACCCAGGAAGACCTGACCGTCCTTCTACCACTGCCCGGCGAGACAGTCTTTTTTTATGACATGAAATGCACCATTCTTTACTTCACCGGTCGAGCCGCCGACATCCTCTCCACTTGGCTCAACGTGCGACAAGGCGGATACGAGGTCGAGGCTTCTCCGGTAGGTCGTTGGAGCATGAACGCCTACGGGTTTACCGGCTACATTATAATGAACTTGGCCATCTCCACGTTTGCCTTTTTGATGATAAAATACTTAAAGCGGCCCTGGTTGATGACCGGGGCAGTGGTAGCGTTCTATGGAATAGCGATTTGGAACGTAGTGATTTACATATTGGTGGTGTGAAGGAAATAGACTATCTAGAACACAACTATTTTCAGAGCCTACTCGGTTTTCACAACCCCAGGAAGCATTGCGGAATGAGGCCGGAAGAGTTTCTGCAGGCCTATATCGAGTGCACGGCCAGGAAGATAACCGGCCGAAAGAAGTCAAAGTATCATCGCTATGCGATTATCTGGACAATCATCAACTGGGACGAACTACTTGAGGAATTTACCAAGATACTTGCTAATGACAAGAACGAACAGATGATAGTATCCCGACCGGAGGGCCAAGTCCTAGAGGGTCGGTTCACAGATAAGCTCTAGGAACTGAAACTGATGCTATCTCGACAGCAATCGAGATTGGACGGACATCTGTTTTGGTCCAAAAAGGTGCGGCGAGCACCCTTAAGCGCTATGGGGCCGCCCCTTCTGAAGGCAAGGAATATTCTAGTCGTCGAACGCAAACGCTGATAGAAGCCAGCCGATCTAGACGCCAGCAGTTTGGGATAGATAGCGAGCTTAGATAGGCCGAGAAAAAACGGGCCGAACCTATCGAAATCTAAAGTCCTTCTCCGGAGGGACTTACATTCTCGTGGACAAACATCAGCAGGTTTATCTACCTGACTAACTAGAACCTATGACTCGTGAAGACAGACTCCACTATCTCAGACAAGCCTATCAGGAGGCGCCTGACCATCTCGAGTTAGGCAAAGACAAGCCCATCGTCGCTATCATGGGCAAGCTCCTTCGTATGGGGCAGTCAGAAAAATCGGGCGCCGCCAAAGTTTACGACCTCTACCAAACGGCCAAGGCTATCTTTTCCGGCGGAAACGATCGACCGGCGAAAACTTCGAGTGCTGGATCTGAATATGACTCTGGGCCAGGTGAAGATACATCTGGGTAACCGCCAGGGTGGTGTGCCCAAGGATTAACTTTAGAGTCATCAGATCACCACCTGACACTAAATACCGGACGGCAAACGAATGCCGGAACAGGTGAGGCCGTAACCGCCCAATCCCCACCCGATAGCCTAACCGCTTAATCGTCTGCTGGAGCGCCCCGTAGGTGAGGCGGTAACCCTCGTTACTAACGAAGACAAACGGGCACTCCTCATCAGCTAACTGCTCCCGCCAGATAGTTAACCACTTGAGCAAGTCCTTTTTTGTCTGGTTACCAAAGGGCACCATCCGCTCCTTTTGGCCCTTACCCATCACCTTAAGGTAGTTTTCCCCAACGTGGACATCCTCTACCCTTAATCCGCATAGCTCCGAGGCTCGCAAACCGGTGTCAAGCAACAGAGTAACCATGGTATAGAGCCGGTTACCCAAAGGGCACAGCGGGTTAGGGTCGCCAAAGATGCGGCCAATCTCCTCATCCGATAGTATCTCAATCACCGCCTCCGGGGCTTTGGGGATTTTGAGTTTGGCCAGTCGGTTTTCCCTGGTAAAGCCTTCCTCATAGAGAAACGAGGCAAAGGCTTTCAGGGTCCGCACATACCCCTGAATCGTCTGTTTTGACAGGGGCTTATCCTGTACCGGTCGGTAGGGGTGGTCGTCAAAGATAACCTCCTTGCCTTGCAGGTGGGCCACAAAGGCTCGGGCCAGGTTGAGGTCAAAGTCTTCCAGGCTGGTATCCTCGGCGACAAAGGCCGCAAAGATGGCCAGCTTCTGCCGGTACCAGCCGATGGTCTTTGGCGTTTTGCCCTCGGTTTGTTTGGTGGCCAGGAACAAGTCCACTAGGGTCGGTAGTGTTAGTTCCATTGCCCGCCTCCTTAGGATGGTTTCCTCTATACTCATCCTAGCGCCTCCTTTTGGTTAGCTATGGTTTTCTCAACGGGTTAGAGTGGAGTAAAACCAGTCCGTTAGTCGGAGGGGGCTTTGGTCCGGTAGTCGAAAATGAAAAAACGACTGACAGACTGGGTAGTCCGTCAATCGTTTCTGGGGTCTAGCGCGCCCAGCAGGGGTCGAACCTGCAACCTACGGATTCGAAGTCTTTGGCACGCCGTTTGGCTAAAAACCTGGTTTTAGCCCAAAAACGACTGACGGAGTATGGCCCCCTCAGACCAGTCCGCCAGTCGTATTTTAGGTCTCTTTCGGGACGGGAGCAAATCCTACGGGGCTAGATACTCGTAGCTCCCGTTGGCAAAGATGCGAAACTCCCAGCCGTAACCGAAGCGGTCATCCTCTTGGGGGTTGTTTTCCCACAGCTTAGCCACTACCTCGTCCGATGATCCCGCCGGACAGTCAATCTCCACATACCCGATAGCGTCTGAGGCTGGATCAGCTTCGGGGAGATAGTGCGTCCCCGGACCCCAGACTCCTAGCGTCTCAGCCCAGGGGTTATTCTTGCCGGTAAGGGTCGCTCCATCGGCGACCCACAGGCTAGAGGTGTTAGAAAAGACTATCTCCCGATACGCTTCGGGTAGTTCCTGGTGGAGGTTTATTCGGACTATCCGGTTACCCGATGACTGACTCTGCGGTGTGTTGGTTGCGACCGTAACGGCTGGTTGGCTAACTGCCTGGTCTTGCGGAGTAGCGGCAACTGCCGGTTCTTGAGTGGGGCCAGGCTCTTACGGGTGGGCTGGATAATGGCCGCCATCTATGGGGCTACTTGGACGTTTGGCCGTTTGGCCCGAGGTATTCAAGTCGCTATCGGAGCCTGGGAGGAGATGCGCGTACCCACAGTGGAGCGGACGCCAGAGAGAACGCCGGAGCAGGAAGCGATGATGAGGCGAAGCCCAGGGCGAGGAGGCCGGGGAGCCTAGCTTGTTCCATGTCATGAGTAGCACGCCCACCGCCAGAGTCAAGGGGCAAGCCCTATGACACTGTCGGTTCGGGCGTGCTTTTTGTTTTATAGCTAAGGGGGGCTGGCTTTTCTGGCGTTCGCCACCCCCCGTTTTACATTCTTGACTAAAAGACTTGAC
>JAQTTS010000292.1 GCA_028710655.1 Dehalococcoidales bacterium | reverse complement strand
AGAATGGATAATGGCCGTAGGTCATAAAGTTGGAACCGTCTTTGCGGAAGTCGGGCTGGATTATGAGCCTTTTACTCGTGCCCAAAAAAGACTCCTGATAGATGCCACGTCTTCAACTAAGTCCATAGAGGGCGAATTCAAAAAGCTCGGCATAAGTAGTGCCAGAGAATTTGACCTAATGCGGGCAAAGGTTTCGAATGCCTACAGTGCCATTGCCGCAAATGCCAAATCCACAGCAAACGACATCCTTCGGGCGGAACAGGCGAAAAACGCACAGCTCACCCGAATCAATGAGATGCAGTTCGGGGCGCAAACCTCTTTCCTTACCAAGCTCAAAACCCACTGGCTCGGGGTCACCGCGGCTATCGGCTCCATGGCAATTCTCAAAAACGTCACCATGGACATCATCAATACCGGGATGGCTGCAGAGCGGATGAATCTGTCTCTGAAGGCGGCAACCGGAGGGGTTGAAGCGGCGACATCGGCGCACAGATATCTTTCAGAAGAGTCTGAGCGTCTCGGGCTCCTTTTCGAAAATCAGGTCTCCGGCTACGTGAAGATCGCAGCGGCAGCCAAGGGAACATCCCTTGAAGGCCAGTCGGTCCGGAACATTTGGCGCGGCATTGCGACGGCCGGGGCAGCACTTCAAATGAGCAACTCCGATGTCGAGGGCTCTCTGTTGGCTGTTTCTCAGATGATTTCAAAGGGCAAGGTATCAGCCGAAGAGCTGAGGCAGCAATTAGGTGAGCGTCTGCCGGGCGCTTTCCAGATCGCGGCCAGGGCCATGAATATGACCACCATGGAGCTTGATGAAGCGCTCAAGAAGGGCCAGATTTACGCTGAGGACTTCCTTCCCAAGTTCGCCAAGGCAGTAGAAGAGACGTATAGCAAAGCAGCCGTCGACGCTTCCGACTCGGCGACGGCGGCGATGAACCGATATCACAATACCATGAGAGAATCGAAGGAAACGCTTTCCACGGTTGTCATTCCGGTATACTCAGAATTCCTAGAATTGCTCGTTGGCACAGGCGAAGCAGCGCGGACCATAGCAGGCATGCACGCTGGAGGGTTTGAAGTTGAAGACCTTACAAGGGGCAGCGGTTCCGTTCGTCTTCCAATTACCGGAGATCTGTATCCTCCTGCCCCCTATGTCGATCCAACCTCCCATGTTGCAGCCTGGAAAGCCTGGAACGACCAAGCGAAGGAACGGGCGAAACTCGCAAAGGAAGCGGAGAAAGCTCAAGACGAGTGGCTGGACAACTACCTGAAGAGCGTTGACGCCTCATGGAAGGCAGAGGTCAAGCGGAATGAGGGCATAGGCGATTTGGCAGTCGAAACCTCCAAAGAAAAAACCAAAGCCTATGAGGATTTCTACAAGGACGTCGACCGGCTTGGGAAAAAGGGTTTTATCGCTCAGACATCCCAAAACCAAAAACTGTTGGAAAACACGGACCAGATGATTGACGGCCAACTCGAAGCGGTTGGCGGTATGTACGAAAGTGAGGAGACCCTTGCGCAGCGGGCTTTTGATTACCAGGTCTCTCTTCTCGATCAGAGGGCCGAATATTACTACGAGCACATGCAGGACACTACTCAGGTGGACGAGTGGTATAACGCGGCCTGGGAAGAGCTGGCGGCCAATCGGAATAGCAAGGATGAGCAGAACCTAAAGGACAAAGCCGACGCGTACAAGGAAATGTACGACATCCTGCGCGAACATACCACGGAGTACAATGAGGAAATCGACGAGCTTGAGCGGCAGGCAGCGGCAAACAGGATGCTTAAGCTTGGCGAATTGACCGGCAATTATGTACTCGCCATGGAAGCCATGACAGCCATTGACAGGGAAGAGACGCGCAAGCGCACCCTTGAACATGGCAGCTTCTTTGACGGCATGCGGGTAGGGTTGGACGAGAGCACAGAAAGAACCGTGACTTGGGCAGAGACCGGCTACGCAGTATATAACCAATTTTCTAAAGACGCCAAAGCCTCATTATCGAACAATCTTTTTCATGCTCTCAAGGGCGACTTTGATGAATTTGAACTCGATTGGGAAACCATGTGGGACAACATGCTCCACACGATGACCGACATGGTTGCGGAGATGGCGGTTGAAGCCGGGGCTGCGCTTGCAAAGGATGTCCTGGGGGAAATCGGCGGGTGGGCTGCATCGATCTTTTTCCATGAAGGCGCGTGGAATGTCGGTCATGGGTTGGCAGGCGATGAGTACCCGGCGGTTCTGCAAAAGGGCGAGATGGTTATTCCCAAAAACCTTGCAGAAGAACTGCGGGCGATCTGGAAGGCCGGCACCCCTATCACCACTCCAGCGATAACCGGAGCGCAATATGGATCATGGGCGGGCGCGACTGAGCCGGGACTGACACCCGGATCTTATGGAATGACCTACTCCAGCACCTATGGGTTGATTCCGGCCGCTTCATACTCTGCGGCAGTTGGCGCTGCGGAAGCGGGTTCCTTGGGCGCTTTGTCTGCTTCTGAGGCAGCGGCGGGAGCATCGACCGGAGCATTATCTTCGACCATTCTCGGGAATATCGCAGGGGCCGCAGCGGTCATTGCCCTGCCTCTTAAGAGTTGGTATGGCGGCATGAGTTCCGACCGCAAGCAAAAACACGCCTTTGAGGATTGGTATAACGATCTCCCCGATGCCATACGGGTTTTGTATGACCGGCGGAAAAGGGTTTTATTAAACTGGGGCCAAGCTTTCACTTATGCATTTCCAGGGTTGCATCCTTCAGAGTTTTCAGCTGCAATACATCCGGCCATGGGGTGGCTACAACAATATGGTGCCCCTTCATGGCTTACTCCTGAAATGGTTTTTGCGCCAAGAATCCCGATTGATATTTTACAAGGTCTGCCGGATGCTCAAAACCGTATCTTGCAGGCAATTCTTAATCAAGATAGTTGGATTGACACTGGAATAAATTATGAGAGATACGGACTATATGGGGGCGATAATGTAGGCGACATGCATGAGAAAGCCATGGTGATGCGCTACGGCAAAAATTGGCAGGGCAGACTTAATCAGTCCAGTCTTGATGCTCTCTTTGCTGCGAATAATAATGCTGCAATGAGCTTTGAGACCGGCACAGGACCGGAAGGGCTCCCGCGAACAGGCTGGTATTATGGCCACAAGAAAGAGATCGTCCTGAATAATGAGCAGAGCGAATCGATCCGGAGGGGCAAGGGTGAATCAGGCAGACCGATGATTATCAACATCGATCTTGGTCATGGTGAAATCCTGACATACAGGATCAGGAAAGAAGCTGACAACGTGAGAATCAAGGCCGACCGGCGCGGCATGGCAAAGAAAAGGATTTACAACTGATGCTTCTGGTAGAAGCCACAATCAACGCAACCCTGCACTACCTCTCGATGGAAGGGGTAGCTCTTACCCATTATTGGGATGCGTTGATCACCGGCTTCGACCCTCCACAATACCAGATCGCAGAGGATCACG
>JAQTTS010000291.1 GCA_028710655.1 Dehalococcoidales bacterium | reverse complement strand
ATGAGTGAGTTAAGAAGTATTGATGCACGGGGGCTGTCCTGCCCTCAGCCAGCCATGCTGGTCCGCCTGGCAATACAAAAAACGGGTAAGGGAACGGTTGCAGTGCTGGTAGATTCCGACACTGCGCGTGAGAACGTTTCCCGTTTGGGTAAGAATTCCGGCTGGGCGGTGACCGTTCACGAGCAGCCTGATAGTAGTTACCGGATTGTGCTTACGAAATGATTTATCTTGATAATGCGGCAACATCATGGCCGAAGCCGCCGGAAGTCTTAAAAGCGATGACCGAAGTTATGGAGCGTGCCGGGGGCAACCCCGGTCGCTCCGGGCATCGGCTCTCAATCGCAGCGGCGCGGGTAATATACGATACCAGAGAAGCGGTAGCCCGCTTTTTCGGTAGCTCAGACCCGTTACGGGTAATCTTCGCCAGCAATGCCACTCATGCCATCAACCTGGCTCTCAAGGGGATACTGAAACCCGGCGATCATGTGGTCACCAGCTCTATGGAACATAACGCAGTAATGCGTCCGCTACGCAGTCTGGAAAAACAGGGCGTTCGTCTCAGCATCATCCCGTGTTCTACCAACGGTAGTATCGACGTTAGAGACATTAACAGGGCACTCACACCAGGCACAAAACTTATTGTGATGACCCATGCCAGTAACGTGGTAGGAACGCTGTTACCGGTTAATGAAATTGCCACAATCGCTCATCAAGCCGGCACTTTGCTGCTGGTGGACGCTGCCCAGGCGGCTGGAGTCATACCCATAGATATGCGGGCCTCAGGGATTGACCTTCTGGCATTCACCGGTCACAAAGAGCTGCAGGGCCCTCCTGGCATCGGAGGGTTGGTCATAAATAACGATGTGAACGTTTCACAGGTAGCACCGCTAATATGCGGAGGTACGGGTAGCCGCTCCGAGTCAGAGGAGCAGCCCGAGAACCTCCCCGATAAATTTGAGAGCGGCACGGCTAATTTGGTCGGAATTGCCGGTCTTGGCGCCGGCTTAAAGTGGATAATGGACAGAGGAATATCAGAAATACGGGATAATATGAAGAAGCTCCGCCGGATGCTCATCGACGGTCTGTCCGCTCTTCCGGGAGTGATTATATACGGAACTACCGATACTGACCTTTCGGTAGCAATCGTTTCTTTTAAGATTGATGGAAAACACGTTTCGGAAATAGGACTGATATTGGATGAGGAATATGGTATATTATCACGGGTAGGGCTGCATTGTGCGCCGGCAGCGCATAAAACGATAGGATCATTTCCTGAAGGAACGGTGCGGCTGTCACCTGGCGTTTTTACCACTGTGAGCGAAGTTCAAGAGACGGTAGGAGCAATAAGGAAAATCGTAAAGTCATGATGCGATATGGGGTAATGCTTTTTCATACCACTTCGGCAGTCATGCGTGCAGAGAAGCTGCTAATAGGGGAACGATATTCTATCAATCTCATACCGACACCGCGGCAGTTCTCCAGCGACTGCGGTATCGCCTTACGGTTTGATTGGAGCTATCAGGAAGAGGTAAGGTCTGTGCTGGATAAGGCACAGGTGGAATTTGATACCATCAACTATCTGGGTGATAAAGGTGTTTAGTAACCTGCACCTGATCCGTCTTCGTACTTATATCTATTGGGGAGGCAGAAAATGGAAGAGCGACCAAAGGTACCACGTCTCACCGAAACCGTTCGCGGTGCCGGTTGAGCTTGTAAGATAGGTCCGGGTGACCTGGCGAAAGCATTGTGTGAATTACCGCTTACTACCGACCCAAACCTGCTGGCAGGTGTGGAGAAGTGTGAGGATGCCGGCGTCTATAAGCTGAACGACGAGCTGGCCATAGTACAGACCCTCGATTTCTTCACCCCTATTGTCGATGACCCCTACGACTTCGGGCAGATCGCTGCCGCCAATGCCTTAAGCGACGTCTATGCTATGGGCGGCAAACCGCTGACCGCAATGAACATCGTCTGCTTTCCGGTAAAGACGATGGATATCTCGGTACTGAAGCAAATCTTAGCCGGGGGGATGGACAAAATAAGGGAGGCCGGGGTCGTCCTGGTCGGCGGCCACAGTGTAGATGACCAGGAACTGAAATACGGGCTCTCCATTACCGGCACCATCAACCCGGGCAGAGTAGTCTTCAACAGCGGGGCCAGAGCAGGCGACCGGCTCATCCTGACCAAGCCGCTGGGCACCGGAATAATAAATACCGCCGTAAAGGGTGCTATAGCCGGTAAAGAGACAATCGATCAAGCAGTACGGTGTATGTCCACCCTCAACAGAATAGCCTCGGAGCTGATGATGGAAGCCGGGGTTAATGCCTGTACCGACGTTACCGGATTCGGCCTGCTGGGTCATGCCTGTGAGATGATTGAAGGTGCCGATGTTGGCATGGTAATCTACTCTAAGGCGGTACCGCTCCTCCCGGAGGTAAGAGAGTTTGCCGCAATGGGGCTGGTTCCGGGCGGTACATACCGCAATAAGGAGTTCCGCTCCTCTATGGTAGAGGTGGCAGCCGACACCCCGGATGACTTGTTGCTCATTCTCTTCGATGCTCAGACTTCGGGAGGATTGCTCATCTCAACACCATCCGCTCAAGCCGAAAGACTGCTCCAGAGTCTGCACGGCAGGGGTACAGCCGAGGCAGCCATTATCGGTGAGGTGATCGCCGAGCCGAAGGGCAAGATTGTAATAAGATAGGAATAGATTGATAACGATAACTATCCCCGGCAGAGGAAACTACCGGCTAAGCAATCTGGTTCTGGACCTTAAGGCACCATTGCACTGGACGGTGAGCTCATTGAAGGGGTAGAGGATAGGCTGCGAAGGCTTTACGGACTACTGAAGCTGTTCGTCGTTTCTGCGGATACATTCGGCAGCGCTTCCAGCTTAATAAAGAAGCTGAAGGCTGAAATACACCTGGTGAAAAAAGGAGAGGAAGCTGCTCAAAAGCTGGCATTGGTGGAGAAACTGGGCCGGGACAAGACTATCTGCATTGGCAACGGCGCCAACGATACCGCCATGCTGACAGGGGCCGCCATCGGCATCGGTATTATCGGCAGGGAAGGCGCATCCGTTACCGCTATAACGGGGGCCGACGTGGTAGTCACCGATATTAATGCTGCCCTGGAGTTGCTGCTTAACACTGACAGGCTGGTGGCCACCCTTCGAGGATAGCCCGTAGAAAACCGCCTCCGTCAGGAAGCGGGATCCGGATTCCTCAGCTGTCACTTAGCAGGATAGAATCATCGTTGAACTGCTCCCCGGCCGCCCGTCCAAAGGCGGTTACCAGGTCAGCAACGCTGAGCGTCTTCTTGTCCTTCTCACCGATATCCACAATAATCCTGCCCTTATGCATCATAACCAGTCTATTACCGTAGTTAAGAGCGATCTCCATATTGTGGGTAACCATTATCGCGGTCATCTTTTCCCGCTCGATAATCATGTCACTTAGCTGGAGCACCGTCTGGGCGGTCTTCGGATCCAGT
>JAQTTS010000290.1 GCA_028710655.1 Dehalococcoidales bacterium | reverse complement strand
AGACCCGGCCTTCTTGTTCTACGCGGCCAATATCTTAAACTTATCACGCTACTTCGATGAAGCGATGGCCTCAGGGACGCTCTCAAGCCTAAAGCTCTCACTCAACGGCCTAAGCTCGGTCAACTCGACCTTACAGGCCTTATACGAATTAAGCGGTAAATATACCTATAACCCCAATGGCGGCAGGGCAACCAGAGATGATGCCGCAAGTTTTACCTTACCATTTGCAAGTCTGGGCATGGAATCGACCTATCACTGGCCTATCGGCTTTGAGCAGGAGACTATCGCTACTGTTCATGAAGCAGCTGCCATAAAAGTACAGGGCAAGGGTCAGGACAATTGGGATATCGTCGTCTTTGGCACCACCGAAACAAATACGCTTGCCGTGCGCCGTGGAAAAACAGACGTTATCGCCGACATGAAAGTCTTACGTACCACTCCGTTAGAGAGTACGTCCGCTGACAATGATCCTGCAACAGAGCCTGTCACTTCAAACACGCAACCGGTGCTTACCTTTGCTGATACCGGAAGAACGATACGCTTTGAGCCCGCGCAGGGAACTGTCACGGCCTCACTGGGAGACGATATCAGGGTCCTTACGCTGCGTCAATACTTACAGGCGGTCATCCTTCCCAATGCACCGAACCAGGAACCGCTTACCATGACCTTCAGCGAACCCTTTGAGGCCAAAGACGTCGCAACCGAAGACGGCCGTACCGCGGTAACCGTCAATGGCACCACCGTATTTATCTCGCCGTTTGCCGAATGGGATTATCCGTTACTTATCAACGGCAGGTTTATCCTGGTCAACTCATCGAGCCGTAAAGAATTGCGGGAAGCCTTAGGCTTAACTGATGATGAAGCCAAGGCCCTTGAAGAAGCCCGCAATAAGACCTACTTAAGCAAAGAGAATATCGGCTTTAGCTCCCTGGAAGACTTCTGGACGAAACTAACCAAGTCTTTTTCAACTGACGCCGACAGCAGGATCGCAGCAATTCAATCCGCTCTCGATGTCCGTTTTACCGGTGTCTCTTTAAAGAGCCGCCTGGTGCTGCGACAGACCCGTATCACCGATACTGATGACCCGCATCCAAGCCCTGTCTCCTACATGACCTCAAAGCACCGCATCATCACCGCCAATGCCAATACCGCTACCCGCGGGGAGCTCATGGTGCTTCTGGGAGTCAATGAGGCTACCGCGCAGATGATCATCGATGAAAGAGCGAAAGCACTTTATGCTTCCCGTGAGGACTTCCATGTACGCCTTGCTAATGAGCAGCTCTGGGCCAGTGTAAGCGGCGCTGTCACCGTCTCCGGCATCCATAAGCGCGATATCTATCTTGGTTTTGATCTTAATAATCTTCCCCCTATGGACCCGCACGCCATTAAGATGGCCACGCACGGCTTCTTCTGGTTCATCGGCGGCGGAAGCTTCTTTACTTCCACCATGTGCAATCTCTTATATAAACAATATATCGACACCCTTACCGGACGTAAGAAGGACGGCTTAATACGTATCTTCATCGTCAAGAACAACGCTGACCTTGAATCAGCAGGGCTTACTATTGAGCGTCAGATGAAGGCATTACTACGTACCCTTAACGTACGCTTTGGCACAAGCCTTACCCTTGCCGACTTGATCGACTATATCATTATTCCCGATATTGCGCCCATGCACGCTAAGCATGCCCGTGAAGTCAGGGACGATAATGCCCGCGAGCTCATTGCCAAGATCAAATCAGGAGACCCCTCTGCCAAAATGAGCAAGATACCGCTTGATGTACAGACCTATACCCAGGCAGACATCGATTATCTGCAATCCCAGGGACTAAAGGTGATCAAGTTCCGCTCCTTGCGCGATGCCTTCAAAGATACCAGGACCGGCCGCATCAGCGTCAAAGAGCGCATGCTCATCGAAGACTTAGTCTACCTTGCAGAGCGGACGCACCTCTTGCAGGCCGCAGGCCAACCCATCGATACCACGACCGTCGAGACCCTGTCTGAAGAAGAAGTCTACTGGTCGATTACCGATAAGGATGCCATCATGGCGCAATCGCAGGGAGACGCAGTCACCGTCACCATCCGTACCCATAATAACCAGGCGTATACCTACAGCCTTAATATTCCCGGACTTTTGCAGCGAGAACCCACTGACGATATGGTCCGTGGCCGTCAGTGGATCGCTGCTCGTTACGTCGCAGAGTTCATCTATAACCGCGCCACCGTGCTTGATACCGTGCAGGTGCTTATCAACACCACCCCAGACTTCTATCGCATAGTCTCCGATATCCTGCATACCTATATCAGCGAAGACCTGCACCTTACCTATAGAGAGAAGGAAGCAGTCAAGCTGCATCCGGCTCCCAAAGCTGAGGCTATCAGCGTTACCGTTGCCGATACCGTTACCGTCGCTGCAACCGATACAGAAGCCAACGCATTGCCGATTGCGCACCATATCACTTCCATGATCATCGATGCTGCCTTTGGCGCCAAGATCGATACCGTAACCGGCGTGCGCGGCACCCTCCAGCAGAACCTTGCTTCGGAGGGCATCATCCGTTTGGCCCGGCTTACTTTATCAGAGACCATGATCGATGCCGAAGAACTGGAAACCACTCTGATGAAAGCGATCGATGCAGTAGCTACAACTTTGCCAAAAGCAACAAACAGAGAGCAACTTCTTAAGAGTTTAGAAAGCGAAACTGAAGCCCTCGCCCAGAGATTCGCGGCTATCTTTGAGAAATACTACGGCCACTTTGGTATTACTACCTATTTTATAAAGGACAACAACCAGGTCATGTTGGGTAAAGCCTTAGGCAGAACAGTTGCCCAGCGCGCAAGCAAAATACTCTCCGATAAGCTGGGTATCTCCATCCGTATCTATACTACCGATGAGTTTACGCTGACCGAAGCCTTAGCGCGCATCAGCGCCTCTCCCAAAGACTACCAGGATACCTTCTATGCCAACTATAGCAGCCGCCTGGCTGATACTGCAGAAGAACTTGCCACTATCTTAGGTGCTATGGCAATTACCGTCACGCTCCCTAAAGAAATACAACGGGCCGTCACCGATGCCAATGAGATCTTAAGTGCCCGTGCAAGCGCCGTGCGCATCAACGTGCCTGCGGTTGTTGCCGGAAGAAAGATGCATCCGGCGGGGAGACCCGACCCCGAGTTCATCAATAACGGAGAAACGGAGGCAGATAAAGAACTATCGGAAGGCAGCTTTAAAGAGGCAATACGCATATACTACAATATTCTTAATGATGCTACTAAACTTGTTCCGGTTGAGCCCTATCAAAAAGAGGCGGCTACGAGCCTTAATGCATTGAGCAGGCTTATTTGGTTTAGAAATATTGAAAACTTTGGTCCCGAGAGCAATATTCATCAGGAATACGGAGAAGAGGAAGAGCTTATAGTAAAAGAACAACAGAGCATTCAAGACCTTATTCTCCAGAGCCGTCGAAAACTTGCCTCAGCGCAAGAAAAATACT
>JAQTTS010000289.1 GCA_028710655.1 Dehalococcoidales bacterium | reverse complement strand
GGTCCTGAGCGTCGGTTACCATCGGAACAAGAGGTATTGCTATATCGTATTGTTCAAGAGGCTTTGAACAATGTTAAGAAACACTCTCGAGCGACGGAGGCCAAAATCGAACTGCATTTTACGAGAGATAAGGTTAAACTCTGTATAAGCGATAATGGCGTGGGTTTTGAGCCGCCTGAATTACTAGGCAACTTAGCTCGCATGGGGAAAATAGGGTTGGTCAGTATGCGTGAGAGAACACGATTACTCAACGGTAATCTTCGAATTAGTTCGCATAAGGGAAAGGGTACAAAGATAGTCGTAGATTTCCCAGCATGAACTAACCCCTAACCAGTAAATATTGTCTGGTCTCATACCATGATAGCAGTAGTCATTGGCTAAATTAGATCTATATGGTGGACAAGCAGATTACAGGTTGTATATCCTATGATAGGAATTCAGAAATGCTTTGTGGCAGTATAACATCGGAGTTAGATGAAGGAAGGTAGTGCTTACAAGAAGGTAAAGGTTCGTTTTGAGCCCGATAACGTTAGCATTGTCGTAGAGAGGGGGGCTAACCTGCTCCAGGCGGCTATTGATGCTGGCGTGCGTGTCATCGCCTCTTGCGGCGGAACCGGTGTCTGTGGTACTTGTAAGGTCCGGATTGAAAATGGGGAGGTGGAGAGCAGTCGTAGTGAGAAACTCTCTCCGCAGGAGTGGCAGCAGGGTATCCGGCAGGCTTGCCGGAGCAGAGTACTCACCGATTTGATTGTTAATGTTCCGGTAGAGTCAAGGCTGGAGACGGCGGTGGTAAACTGGGAGGCAAAGATAACGGGGGGTAGAGTCGATCCTGCTGAAGCGATAGCTACCGGCTGGAGGTTTAGTCCACCCTTGAGTAAATGTTATCTTGAACTACCGCCGCCGACCTCGGCGGATAATACCTCGGACCTGTCCCGTTTGTTAAGAGGCTTAAAGAAGCAGTGCAGCCTTAATCATACCGGAGTAGCCCTTGATGTGGTGAGGAGACTACCTTCGGTTCTGCGTCAGAAAGACTACCGTGTTACTGCGACAACTCTGGTCAAGGCAGTCAAGACGCAAGCCGATAAGCGTAGGCCCACAATAATAAATATAGAACCGGGAAACACCAGCCAGAGGCACTTTTCACTGGCGTTTGACATCGGGACGACTACCGTCTGCGGGCAGCTTCTGGATCTGAACCGGGGTGAGGTCATTGCCGAAGGTATGGCCTATAACGGGCAGGTGGACTACGGGGCAGATGTTATTACTCGTATCTCCTACTGTCTGAAACCGGGTGGTCTTAAGAAGCTGCAGCGGGCTGTGGTGGCTACCATCAATCAGATTGTCGATGATCTTTTGGCCCGGAGCCAGGTCAGGCTGGAAGATATCGGGCATGTGACCATCGCCGGTAATACCACCATGACCCATATCCTGCTCGGCATCAGTCCTAAATATATCAGGTTAGCTCCTTATACTCCGGCGGCCAGCTTTTTCCCTCCGGTGACGGCCAGATCGCTGGGTATTAATGCGGCAAAGCATGTCCATGTTTTTGTTTTCCCCTCGATAGCTAGCTATGTCGGCGGTGATATTGTCTCAGGAGTGGTGGCGGTTGGGATGCACCAGCGGGAGAAGCTTACTCTCTATATGGATATCGGTACCAATGGTGAAATAGTGATTGGTAATTCGGAATGGATGGTCACCGCTGCCTGCTCGGCCGGTCCCGCTTTCGAAGGCGGCGGTATCAAGCACGGTATGATAGCCGCTGCCGGAGCGATGGAAGACTTTGCCATCAACCCGGCGGACTTGGAGCCGGAGGTGAATACTATCGGCGGAGTAAAACCGAAGGGAATCTGCGGTTCGGGCCTGCTGAATATTGTTGCCGGTCTGCTTGAAGCCGGCGTTATCAGCCGTAACGGCAAATTCAACTCCGACCTGGTCACTGATAGAATTAGAAAAGGGAGCGATGGCTACGAATACGTCCTTTCCTGGGGAATGGAGAACCAGACCGGTAGGGATATCGTTATCACCGAGGTGGATATTGACAATCTCATCCGGGCCAAGGCGGCGATGTATGCCGGATGTCAGACACTGGCCAGCAGTGTCGGGATTACCTGCGCCGACCTGGAACAGATAATTATCGCCGGTGCCTTCGGCAGTCATATTGATATCGAGATGAGTATTACCATCGGCCTCCTTCCCGATGTTCCCCGGGACAGGTTTATCTTTGTTGGCAACGGCTCTCTGTCCGGGAGCAGGCTGGTCTCTTACTCTACCGATTTGCTTGATGACGCCAGGAGAGTAGCCATGATGATGACTAGTCTTGAACTCGGCGAAAGCCCTGATTTTATGCACCACTACGTCGCTGCTCTCTTCTTACCCCATACCAATAGCAATGAGTTTCCCAATGTAAACAGGAGATTATCTGGACTGGCGAACGGGAAAACGAGAGGGAGGTTAACGGTTTGACTCTTTCCATAGCTCTGGCTGGAAAAGGCGGCAGCGGTAAGACATCGATAGCCAGTATGATTATCCGTTACCTTAAGGAGAAAGGTTCCGGATCAATACTGGCTATTGACGCTGATCCTAATGCTAACCTGGGCGAAAGTCTGGGTCTCGAGGTTAAGCAGACGGTCGGTATGATTCTCGACGCTTTCCAGAGGGACAAGATAGAAATTCCTCCGGGAATGACTAAAGAAGCCTACCTGGAATACAGGCTAAACGGGGTTATCGTCGAAGACGATCGGCTTGACCTGGTGACGATGGGTAGAGGTGAGGGGTCCGGGTGTTACTGTTATCCCAACCTCGTCTTAAGGAAATTTGTGGATAGGCTGGCCGAAAATTATGCCTATGTGGTTATGGACAATGAGGCGGGGCTGGAGCACCTGTCGCGGAGAACCACCCAGAATGTCGATGAATTGCTTATTATCGCTAACCCGACGGTTAAAGGAGTGCGGACTGTCGCACGTGTCAAGGATATTGTCGCCCAGTTGAAACTCAGTGTAAAGAGGCAGTCGGTAATAATCAACCCCGCTCCACCCCGGTTGTCCCCTGTCGTCCGGAAGGAGTTGCTCCGGCTGGAAATCGAACCGGCGGCCTTGATACCTCTGGACGAAGAAGTATGTCAGTACGACGTCGAGTTAAGGCCATTGCTCGATTTGCCCAGCAGTTCCAAGGCGGTTATGGCGGTTAATGATTTGATGGCTAGGCTCATTCCTTAAGCTGCTGTGGTAAGGGGAACTATGAATTAATGTAAGGGAGATGAAGATGTCAGCACGTATTATCAATGGTAACGAGATTGCTAAGCAGATTCGTGAGGAACTGAAGGCGGAAATAGCTATACTGAAGGAGAAACATGGACTAGTCCCAGGGCTGGCCACGGTTATGGTGGGCGAAGACCCAGCGTCTCGAGTCTACGTTGGACAGAAGGAAAAGACTTCGAATATTCTGGGCATTTATTCAGAAAGGCACGACCTGTCTACGGATACCAGTGAAGAGAATCTCTTGGCTTTGATTG
>JAQTTS010000288.1 GCA_028710655.1 Dehalococcoidales bacterium | reverse complement strand
AA
The DNA here is from genome assembly GCA_028710655.1 of Dehalococcoidales bacterium. Next base: position 3,510 of record JAQTTS010000288.1, on the reverse strand, counting down.
ACAATTAGTCGCGTTTATATCCCGTGTCCGCGCGGTTTTCCCGCCGATGACCAGTGCTTTGGCGCGCGTATACGCTCAAGCGCCTCGCGCCGCGCACCCGCGGGGCATGCCTCGTAAATCAATGCCCACACACAGTCACGCGTCGTGTCAACTTCGCATTTTCCCTTGCGCATGCCGCCGCACGGCCCGTTCACCATGTTTTTGGGGCAGCGGGTGATAGGGCATAATCCTGCGGTCTCGTTGAGGATGCATTCTCCGCACGCGGAGCAGAACTCAAAAAATTGCTTCCCGCCTTTATCCATGACGCCGATGCATAGGGTGTCGCAGGCGACGAACACCGGTTTTTTGGCGGCGAGGGTTTTGACGACTGCTTGTACCCCGGAACCGCAGGTAAGCATAAGTATCGCGTCGGCAGCCTCAAGCGCCGCGGCGTGTTCGCGCAATGCCCGGCGCAGCTGCACCTCGACGCAGCTGGTATCGGGCGTGACAGAGCCGGTCACGTGAAATCCTTTTTTCTTTAAATAGTCGCTCATCTCCTTGACTTCGTGCGCGCCGCCGGTCTTGGTCGTGGCCGCGCAGTCGCCGCAACCGATAAGAAAGATGTTCTTATAGCCGGAGAGGCTCTCTAAAATGTATTCTTTTGTCTTTTGCTTTGTAATGATCATATATAAGTTATCTCGCGCACAATAAAATATCGATGCTGTCGACGAATGAACGATGGTTCATTATAATAAAAAGCCCGCTTTTTGTAAAGCGGGCTTTTTGAATTTTAAGGGAGCACCTATCTACTCTCCAACACCGTTACCAGTGCAGTACCATCGACCTTGAGGAGCTTAACTACCGTGTTCGGAATGGGAACGGGTGTATCCTCCTCAGTATGAGCACTCCCAAGAGTCATACCAATATTATATTGTGTCCGCCACTAAAAGCGTGGCGAGGACTTCGAAAAATTATCGTGCGGATAATTTTTCTCGTCAACTGCATAGTGCTAAAACCGTTCATCTATGATAATCGAGCGCGAAGAAGTGATCAAGCCTTCGACATATTAGTACACCTCAGCTAAAATCCTTACGGATCTTACACCTGGTGCCTATCAACCACGTAGTCTTCATGGTGTCTTATCTCATAAAGAGAGGGATACCTCATCTTGGGGTGGGCTTGGCGCTTAGATGCTTTCAGCGCTTATCCCGACCGAACATAGCTACCCAGCATATGCCACTGGCGTGACAACTGGAACACCAGAGGTTCGTCCGCTCCGGTCCTCTCGTACTAGGAACAGCCCCCCTTCAAGTATCCTACGCCCACAATAGATAGAGACCGAACTGTCTCACGACGTTCTAAACCCAGCTCACGTACCGCTTTAACCGGCGAACAGCCGGACCCTTGGGACCTTCTCCAGCCCCAGGATGCGATGAGCCGACATCGAGGTGCCAAACCGGGCCGTCGATGTGAACTCTCGGGCCCGATCAGCCTGTTATCCCCAGAGTACCTTTTATCCGTTGAGCGACGGCAATTCCATTTTCAACCGCCGGATCACTAGGACCTACTTTCGTATCTGTTCGTCTTGTCAGACTCACAGTTAAGCTCCCTTATGCCCTTACACTCGACGCGCGATTGCCAACCGCGCTGAGGGAACCTTTGTACTCCTCCGTTACTCTTTGGGAGGAAACCGCCCCAGTTAAACTGCCCGTCTGGCACGGTCCCCACTTTTTTACGATGGGTTAGAATTCTAATACATTAAGGGTGGTATTTCACCGACGACTCCGTTCCGGCTAGCGCCGGAACTTCAAAGTCTCCCACCTATCCTACACATAACGGATCAAAATCCAATACCAGAGTACAGTAAAGGTTCTGGGGTCTTTTCGTCTAATTGCGGGTAGACGGCATCTTCACCGCCACTACAACTTCGCCGAGCCCCTCGTTGAGACAGCGCTCATGTTGCTACACCATTCGTGCGGGTCGGAACTTACCCGACAAGGAATTTCGCTACCTTAGGACCGTTATAGTTACGGCCGCCGTTTACTGGGGCTTCGGTTCAGAGCTTCGCCTTGCGGCTAACCCTTTCCCTTAACCTTCCAGCACCGGGCAGGTGTCAGTCCCTATACGTCGTCTTAGACGACTTTGCAGAGACATGTGTTTTTACTAAACAGTCACATGAGCCACTTTAGTGCCACCCCGAATCGCTTGCGCGATGCAGGGCACCCCTTCTTCCGAAGTTACGGGGCTAGATTGCCGAGTTCCTTAACGAGGGTTCTCTCGAGCGCCTTAGGATATTCTCCTCGCCTACCTGTGTCGGATTACGGTACGAATACCTTATCGACTCACACGACAGCTTTTCTTGGCAGCGGTTTCAACCAATTCGCTCGTGCCGTAGCTTGAGCTCTCCCCGATCCTTTACGGACCAGGAACGGCCACTTCCGTCCGGCCGATGGTTTACGCCTCTGCGTCCCTGTCGTGTTGATAGCGCCAATAAGGTAGTGCAGGAATATTGACCTGCTGTCCACTCGCCTATGCAGTCTACAGCTTCGGCTTAGGATCGACTAACCTCCCGCTGATTAGCATTGCGGAAGAAACCTTAGGCTTACGGCGTGTCGGTTTCGCACCGACATTTTCGCTACTCATTCCGGCATAATCACTTCTGCACACTCCAGTATTCCTTACGGTTTACCTTCGATGCGTGCAGAACGCTCCCCTACCACTATTCCGCTTGCGCGGAACAATCCACAGTTTCGGTTATAGGCTTGAGCCCCGATCATTTTCGGCGCAAGACTGCATCTTTTTGAGTTGCCCCAAAAAGAGAATCGACCGGTGAGCTGTTACGCACTCTTTAAATGATGGCTGCCTCTGAGCCAACATCCCGGTTGTCTACGCAGACTCACTTCCTTTGCCACTTAGCCTATTATTTGGGACCTTAACTGGTGGTCTGGGCTATTTCCCTTTCGACTACGAAGCTTATCCCCCGCAGTCTTACTCCCACGGTAAGGTGCGACGGTATTCGGAGTTTCGTTGGGTTCAGCAACCTGGTGAGGTCCTTAGCCCATCGAGTACTCTACCCCCGTCGTCCATTTCGTGAGGCTAGCCCTAAAGCTATTTCGGGGAGAACCAGCTATCTCCAGCTTTGATGAGCCTTTCACTCCTACCCACAGCTCATCCCACAACTTTTCAACGTTGATGGGTTCGAACCTCCATGTCGATTTCTCGACACTTCATTCTGGCTCTGGGTAGCTCAACTGGTTTCGGGTCTACACTGTTAAACTATGCCCCCTTGCGGAGGCGCGCCCTATTAGGACTCGGTTTCCCTTCGCCTTCTCTCCAGAGGAGATTAAGCTCGCTTAACAGAGTAAGTCGCCGGATCATTAAGCAAAAGGCACGCGGTCACCCCGGTTGCCCGGGGCTCCCACCGCTTTGTAGGTTTACGGTTTCAGGTTCTATTTCACTCCCCTTGCAGGGGTTCTTTTCAACTTTCCCTCGCGGTACTCGTCCACTATCGGTCAGGAGCTCGTATTTAGT
>JAQTTS010000287.1 GCA_028710655.1 Dehalococcoidales bacterium | reverse complement strand
GGGTAAAGGTGGTGGTATGGCCCGCAACCACGGACTGGGTCGGCTGCGGGGTGATGCTGGACAGGGTCGCTCCGGAAGGACCGCCCGCATTGTAGCCTACCGTATAGATGCCAGCAGCGACATTGCTGAACGTCTGGGCCACCGAGGACCCGGAATAGGTCTGGGGGCCGGTGATAGTATAGTTGATCTTTCCCGCCCAGGAGGCACCGTCAAGAGTAGCATTGACCACCAGTGCCGTGACGGCCTCGGTCTCAAAATTAAGGGTGAAGGTTAGCGTACCGCCGTCGGATAGCGTCTGCACTGAGACCGGCGTAACATCGGAGAAGGTGGCCCCGGAAGGACCACCCAAGCTATAGCCCAGGGTATAGCTCCCGGCAGGTGCGTTGCTGAACGTCTGGGTCGCCGATGATCCGGAATAGGTCTGCGGGCCGCTTAAGGTGTAGTTGACCCCCCCCGTCCAAGTGGCACCATCGAGAGTGGCATTGACCACTATCGTGCCAACACCGGGCTCCGGCGGCGGCGAAGCCCCCAGCGCCTGAAAGGCCCAGGCCTCCGTCCATGCCGAGGTCCGGCCGCTCTTGCTGGCATTCACCTTCCAGTAGTAGGTCTGGCCTGCGGCCAGCTTTCCGCTGGCTACGGTGTAGCTGGGACCAGCCAGATTAGATTCATCGATAATCAAGTCCTGGAAGTTGCCGTGCTGCGACATCTGGAGTCGATAGGTAGCATCGGAGTAATTACAGTTCCAGGCCAGTATCGGCGTCAGCGATGAGACCGTACTGCCGTTAGTCGGCGTCTCCAGGGTAACCGTCAGTGCGACCTCCTCGCCGCACCCGGAGAGTCCGAGCAGCCCCACCAGCAAAAAGGCGGCATATTTCCTGTACTTCTTCAATATTCCCACTTATCCCTCCCGCAGCCATTTTCTTTCGCTTAAGCTTATCCGTAACCAGCTCAAAAGCAAACTGACCGGCTTATTTTGACATCTATTATATCACGGACTGTCAATCCTGTTCCCAGAGAAAGCCCCCGGGCGTTTCCTGATATTTTATAACAGGGAGGCTGAACATTTTCTAAACATCTTCAGCAGCAGCTCCCAAAACAAGGGGCTGTTGATACGGGAAGATCGATGCAGTATAATGGTGAATTGACAGCCTGACAGTAAACTCCTGGTTTATAAGGAGACAAATGGAAATCAGGAAGACTTACCATGGCGTAAACCCCGAGTTGCTCTATGATGAGATAAGGGACTTCGCCCTTAAGCAGGGGATAGTCTTATCAGAGACCAAACTGGAAACATACCCTATTGCCGGTGACTCGTCGTCATTCATTTCCCGGGGTAACCTGGCCTTCAAGACGCCGGACAAAGCCGGCGAGAAAGGAAAAGAGTGTCTCAGGGTACATATCGTGGGCTCAGCCAAAGGCGAGACCAGAGTAATAATAAATGTCGACGAGGAGCTTTTCCCGCTGGAAAAACTCTCCACTCTGCAGAAGGACCTGGATTTTATTTTCACTTCATATGAAGTAACCCACCCTGATTCCTGAGTAGTGCGGAATAGACGGGGCTGCGACAGGATAGAGCAAACCTAAGGAGAACCGTTAACCAGATGAAGCAATATACGCCAGGAAATATTCGTAACTTTTCCCTACTGTCCCATTGCGGCGCCGGCAAGACGTCAATATCAGAGGCAATTTTGTTCACGATCGGCATCACTAACCGACTGGGTAAGGTTGATGACGGTACCACTACCTCAGACTATGATCCGGATGAGGTGAAACGTAAGATAAGCCTTAACCTGACTCTGCTCCCCTGCGAGTGGCAGGATACCAAGCTCAATCTCATCGATACCCCCGGTTACACCGACTTCGTCGGCGAGGTCAAAGCAGCTATCCGAGTCAGCGAGGGAGCGGTAATCGTGGTCTGTGCTGCATCCGGCGTCGAGGTCGGTACAGCACAGGTCTGGGGCTATAGTGAGGAAGCCGGATTAGCCCGACTAATCTTCGTTAATAAGATGGACCGGGAGAACGCTGACTTCTACCGGGTTGTGGAACAGATTCAGGCTAAGTTCGGCGCTAAGTGTGTACCGATACGCTTGCCGATAGGCGCCCAGAGTGATTTTCAGGGAACGGTCGACCTGCTGACAATGAAAGCCTACCTCGGTTCTAAAGGGGAGGAGGTGGAGATACCCTCCTCAGTGAAGACGCAAGCCGCCTCCTTCCGGGAGAAACTAATCGAGGCAGTGGCCGAAGTCGACGACCGTCTTATTGAGAAGTATCTCGGTGGTGAAGAACTCAGCCTGGAAGAGCTAACCGATGGCCTGCGCAAGGCGACCAGGACCGGGCAGGTTGTACCAATTCTAGTCGGCTCCGCGCTACAAAACATTGGTACTGCCCCCCTGCTCGACGCCATATATCACTATCTGCCTTCACCCGAAGAGCAGGAAATAGCTATCGTCGATGAATCCGGTGCCGAGGTGGAGAAGATTAAGTCCAGCCAGGACGCCCCGCTGGCTGCCCTGGTGTTTAAGACCAGCGCCGACCCCTACGTGGGCAAGCTTACCTACTTCCGGGTCTACCACGGTGCTATTGACAGCAACTCCCAGGTATGGAACGTAACACGTGGCGAGATGGAGCGCATCGGCCAGTTGTTTATCTTAAGAGGCAAGAACCAGGAGGCGGTACCCCGGGTCGATGCCGGAGACATCGGCGGGGTAGCCAAATTGAATATCACCAGCACCGGCGATACCCTGGGTAGCCGGGATAAGCCGCTGAGAATCGCTCATGTTCCCTTCCCGAAGCCTATCTTCAGCGAGGCGGTACACCCTAAAACAAAGGCCGATGTTGATAAGCTGGGTACTGCCCTCGCCAGGCTTACCGAGGAAGACCCCACTCTGCGCGTAAGCAGGGACAATGATACCAACGAGACCATCCTCTCCGGCCTTGGCGAGACTCAGCTTGCCGTAACTGCTGATAGAATGTTGCGTAAATTCGGGGTCAGTGTGGAGATGGCGACACCAAAGGTCCCTTATAAAGAGACCATTACGATAACGACCAAAGCCGAGTACAAACACAAAAAACAGACCGGGGGACATGGACAGTACGGACATGTTCTTCTTGAGCTGGAGCCCCTGCCCCGCGGCAGCGGTTGTGAGTTCGTCGACAGAGTAGTCGGCGGTACCATCCCCAAAAACTACATCCCATCGGTAGAGAAAGGGGTCCACGAAGCGATGACGGAAGGCGGGCTAGCCCGTTACCCGGTAGTGGACGTAAGAACGATACTCTATGACGGCAGCTTTCATCCGGTTGACTCCTCAGACATATGCTTCAAAATTGCCGGGGCGCAAGCACTGAAGAAGGGCCTGACCCAGGGACAACCTATTCTCCTCGAACCGATAGTAAACGTCAGGGTGAGGGTACCTGAGGAATTCACCGGCGACATTATCAGCGACCTTAACGGCAAACGGGCACGGGTGATGGGTATGAACCCGGAGTCAGGGATGAATGTTATTGAGGCGCAG
>JAQTTS010000024.1 GCA_028710655.1 Dehalococcoidales bacterium | reverse complement strand
CGGTGAGACGGGAACGGATTGGAGCTCGATGCTGAGTATGATGATGCCGATGCTGGCGTTCGTCATGCTGGGGATGGTAATGGTATCAGCTGTCAAGACTAGGAAAGAGAAAGAGAAGCTGCCGTCCAGGAGGGAAGTATAATGCCTGGCGAGTTTTATGTCGAAAACAAAAAGGAAAAGGTTGACCTCACCGAGATAAAGAACATCATCTCCGAGGTCCAGAACAATATTAGCCAGCTCCAGACTGACATTACTCAGGTGACGAACAATGTCACCACGCTGGTAACTAAATCTGAAGGCGTAGCCCCAGTGACCGGCTCAACCACAGCCGACTGGCAGACTGCTGAATCGGACGTAGCCTCTATTGGCAGCGAGGGTGCCCGAAACAAGATTCACGACCTGTCGCTTTCCATTCACAACCTTGTAGGCACCACCATCACCGTCCGGCTCTATAAGAAGGTCAACGGAGTAGAAAGGAAGTGCTATGAGCAGACCTTCAACGCTGCTGCCGACCCTCCGGGACTGCCCATCATCAACGGCACATGGGGGATTCACGGAGTCTTGAGGGTAACCCTTCAGAGCAACAACGCCGCCGATAACGGTAAGGCGGTAGATTACGACTGCATGCTGGAGGCGATGTCGTGAGCGTGCTAATAGCACCGGCAAAGGCGGCGCTGGTCTTTCTGATTGACGGCGGCGGCGAAGCCATCACCACGGGGGTGAAAGGCTATCTCCGTGTGCCTTTCAACTGCGTCATCGAGCGGGTTACCCTGGCCGCTGACCAGGTTGGCTCTATCCAGGTGGACATCTGGAAGAGCACCTATGCCGCCTTTCCGCCCACTGACGCCGGCAGTATCACCGGCGGCAACGAACCGGAAATAACAGGAAGTAACAAGGGTGAGGATGCGAGCCTGAACGGCTGGTCCACTAATCTAAATGAGGGGGATATCCTGGCATTTAATGTTGACAGTGCTTCGGGCATCGCCCGGGTGACGATAAGTCTTCAGGTTAGGAAGAGATAGGATGCCGAGCTACACCGTGGCCACCATAACCAGCACCCCGGCCCTCTCTACCGAGGGGGGTGGCCGGAACATAGCTGTCGCCAGTGACGGCAAGCTGTGGGCGGTCTATTCCAAAAAGCCGGCAGGAATCAACTACCACCAGATATATGTTGCCTTCAGCTCCGATGACGGCCAAACCTGGACGGAGGAGCGAGTTACCTTTGGCTATGATAACAAGCACCACTTCTTCCCGGCGATAGCGGTAGACGCCTTTGATAATCTTCACATCGTCTACACCTCAACCGGCAGAGCGCCATTTACTGGTAGATGGGGCACCTTTTACCGGAAGCGCGGGCTGGGTGGCTGGGAGGCCGAGGAGACGGTTGCCCTGCTGGATGTGGCGAATCCGGGTCAGGATTACCCGGCTATCGCCATCGGGGTTGCTGACAGTATCCATGTCGTTTGGGCGGGACTGGGATGGGGAACTCATCCTACCATCAAGAATATCCAGTACCGGGCTAAGATTGGCGGCACCTGGGGCACTGTAGAGCAGGTAACCGATTCAGCCAGTATTCAGGATTGTCCTTCCATCGCCATAGATTCGTTCGGTGGAGTTCACGTTGCCTGGCACGGCAGAGGTTGGGGCATAAATTCCACCATAAACCAGATTGCCTACGGGCATGGCCCAGCGGCCTGGATAACGGAGAACATCACCGATGATGCCCACAGCCATTATTACGGGCGTGTCGCGCTAGATTCGGACGACGACCCTCACGTGGTCTATTACGACTCAACGGCTTCGGCCATCTATTACAACAAGAGAACAGGCGTTATCTGGGGCATCCCAGAGCAGGTGTCGCAGGACGGCGGCAGCGCACAGGGCTATCCGTCAATTGCCTTGGACCGGGACGATAATGTCCACGTCATATGGAGCGCCTACGGCTCCGGACTGAGCAACGACTACATGAACCTCTGGTACCGCAAGAAATCCGGCTCCTGGCTGGGCTTCAAGAACCTGACCGACAGTGAAATCAACGACCAGTGGGGCGCCTCCCTGCTCTGGGCTGCCTATCCCGAGGTAGGCGCCATTAAGACCAATGTCCTGCCAGGACTGCAAAAAGCTATCTGGGAGGAAATGGGAGATTTTATCCTGCATGCCCAGTCACCGGCATATGGAGGTTCGCGGTCGCAGGCTCATGTGGTGAGCGCTTTCATGTAGGAATGGAATATGAGGTGTTTGAAAAGAGTGAATTATATAGCGGAGGGGATATAATGAGCCTCCTCACCAGGGGTGTAACCGGGCTTTCGAGCCTGGTGGTGGATTCTGATAAAGACTGGCTGGGGCACCTGATTAAGAACCTCGGCGCACCGGTTGATGAAAGCGATGCTCTCAGAAAACAGGATGCCGTCCTGAGGTCGCTGCTTACCCAGGCAGGCCAGCTTATCTATGCCTCAGCACCCGGTACACCTGCAACTCTGGCTCCCCAGTCGGGAGACAAGTTTCTCAAGACAGGCACACCTCCATCATGGGCGGACCTGCCGGCATCCGGGGGCTTCTGGCAGCTTGCCGGGCAAACGGTGTTGTCTACCAGTCAGAGTATCATCGAAGTAACCGGCATCTCGACCGCCTTTGAGCTTCTGTGGGTTATCCTGATGTCCACCTGGAGCCACGGCTACGACATCACGCTCCGGTTCAACAATGACTCCGGCGGCAACTATGACTATTCGCGATTTCTTTTTGCCGATGTCTTCGCCCGGTCGGTATATGACAACGCTACCGGAATCGCTCTGATAGCGCCGGGCGGTGAAGGCTCGCTTTTTTATCAATTTCAAGGTCTTATCTTCCAGAGATTGTCTAACTGGCGCAAGACCTTTGGCTTTACCTGGTACCATTCCAACTCGGCCAACGGGTCGAACTCTTTCCACACCCTCCAGGGGTACTGGAATGACCTCAGCTCCAAGGTCACCGGTATCAGGTTCAGCGCCGGGTCGGGGAATTTTGATGCCGGGGCGAAGCTGATAGTACTGGGAGCGTAGATGGAGATGCAATGATATGAGCTTACTGACCAGAGGCACAAATAAGCTCTCGCAGCTTGAAATAGATGTCAGCAAAGACTGGGCGGGACACCTGATAAAGAATATCGGCCCTGCCGCAGAGAATGCTGATGCCTTGAGAAAAGTTGAAGCCGTCCTGCAAACAGCAATGGCTACCAAGGGTGATATTCTTTTCCGCGGAGACTCCGTAGCGGAGAGGCTGTCTCCTGATGCGGGTAAGGGTTATAGCTTCCTAAGGAGCCGTGGGGCAGGACTATCTCCAGTTTGGCAGGATATAGAGAGCCTTATCCAGTTCATGACAGGGGCAGTGAACCGGGCGGCGGCCTTTGATTTGTCGATTCCCTCACCGGCAGTATCGCAGTTGACGCAGCAGGCTTCAAGTCCGCCAGGAAGGGTTGCCACAAGCGTCCTTTCTCCGCCCGAACCGGATGTCACAGTTGAAACGGTCGCTTGGCCCGGCGGCGCTGTAGCTTCTTCGCCATCGCTGGATGTACCCACTCCGGGCATATCGGGACAGGTGGCAATTGGTTCCCCGGTCGGCGGCGCCTTAGCCGACGATGGGGGAGTCCAGACTGATGAGACAGCCCAAGCAAATAACGATGCCGCCAATGATATGACACTTCTGCCACCAGTGCCGGCCGTAAACGATGCCTATTACTTTGGACGCTCGTCTCTTTGGGACTGGCTAGAGCTCAGGATGGGTACTACCGGTAACGGCATTTGGGACTTTGTATGGGAGTACTGGAACGGTATCTGGGTATCTCTTGCCGATGTCATTGACAATACCAGCGGCTTCAGGGTCACGGGGACGAGGCTGGTAACTTTCACCAGGCCTTTAGACTGGGTACAAACAACAGTTGGTGGCATAGCCAACCTGTATTGGATAAGGGCAAGGGTATCAACCTACACTTCTGTTGTCACTCAGCCGAAAGGAACCAGAGCCTTCACCTGGATTAAGTACTGAGGAGCAAAATCATGGACCCGATAGAAGAAGCACGATATGAGCAATTGAGAAAGCTGGGGCAGGAGCTGCACATCCCCGTTTCAGAGGCCTTCTGGGAGCTTGAGGTCAGGGACGGAAACGGAAAGGTTATTCAACACCTGAAACAGCGCAGCCACAGCTGGGTAAGAAACGCCTATAACCATATGTTCTGCCAGCTCGCCGGCAAGAACGCCAATTACGGAACCTTTGGCCCTGGTTATCTGAATGTCAAGGATACCGGAGGCACTTTAAGACAGGCTGTCGCTCCAATCGGTCAGAGCGATACCGATATTGACGGAACCTCCTATGGCTACCGCGGCCCGGCAGGTAACGATACCTGGGGTATCCAGGTGGGCTCTGGCACCAACCCTGAAAGCTTCGAGGACTACATGCTCCAGACCAAGATTGCCAACGGGGTAGGCGCCGGTCAGCTCAGCTATATCGAGCAAGACCCGCACGTCATTACCTACAACGCAGGAACGAGAGTGCTCTCCAACGCAATGGTGAGATATTTCAACAACAATAGTGGCGGCGATGTCGCCGTTAATGAAGTTGCCCTGGTAGTAAACCAGCCACAGGGCGGTCCTGTCTACGGCAAATGGGTGCAGGCACGCGATAAACTAGCCTCCACCGTGACTGTGCCGAATACAGGCCAGCTCAAGGTGACCTATACCGTGCAGCTGACCTATCCGGCGTAGGAGTGGATGTAATGGTATCAGAAGAAGAAAAGCTATACGAAGAGCTAAGGAGACTGGGGCAGAAGCTGCATATCCCTGCTCCCGAAGCTTTCTGGGAAATCGAAGTCAGGGACAGGAGCGGGCAAGTCCTTCAGCGCTTCAAACAGAGAAGCCACAGCTGGGTGAGGAATGCCTATAACATGATGTTCTGCTACCTGGCAGGTAAAGACCTCAACAATGGCAGCTTCGGTGCCGGATATCTAAGTGTCAAAGATACTGGTAACGTGGTGCGTTATGGAGGCGGTCCGGTCTGCCTCGGCCAGGGAGTATCGGCTGAAACCACTTCGTGGGGCTATCGAGGACCGGCGGGCAGTGACGTTTACGGTATTCTCGTAGGAAGTGGGACAAATCCGGAGGACTTTGAGAGCTATGCCCTGCAGGCCAAGATAGCCAATGGAACCGGAGCCGGCCAGCTCACCTATGTTGAGTCCGAAGCTCACGCCATTACCTGGAACCCTGGCACACTGACCATGAAGAACGAGTTGGCCAGGTTTTTCAACAATAACTCCGGTGCGGACGTGAGTGTCAACGAAGTGGCTTTGGCTTTACGCGGCTACCAGCCCGGCAGTAGTGTTCCCTATAACTATATGACCGCCCGCGACAAGTTGGTCGCTACGGTAACAGTCCCAAATACGGGACAACTTAAAGTGACTTATACCGTACAGCTAACTTATCCGGCTTAGGAGGATGAAATGAGATACTCGGTAATTTCAAAAGGAATGCAACCAGCCCAGCTTGAAGCTGAGGTAAAAAAGGTTGGCGCCACGAATGTAACCCAAGCCAGGCTTCTTGGTCAGATTTTCTGCGAGCTTGATGAGGAACAGGCAAAGGCGCTGGCAACTGTGACTGGTCTAATTGTGAAGCCGGTAAAGGAATATAAGACCAGTCAGGTAACAACCACGCTTCCGCCCGTGGAGACGATTTCAGATGTCTTTTACCTGCTGCGCTCTTACTTCAATCCGCCGCTCACGGGAACAGGTCTTACGGTGGCAGTGATGGACAGTGGCATCCGCAAAACGCACCAGTCCTTGAGAAACAAGGTTATTTATGAGGCCAACTTTTCTGGCTCACCTTCGGCTGGTGATGTTTACGGACATGGCACCCAGGTGGCTTTTGTCATCGCTGGAGGCATGCATGCCCTTGGTGAAAAGGCTGGGGTTTCACCTGGTGCTTCCATTTTCAATATAAAGGTTATCGGGGATGATGGTATCGGCACGGACGAAGGTATCATCCTGGGCATCGACAAGGTTTGTGACCTGGCTGAGGAAGCGCGAAGAAAAGGGCTTCTGCCGACTGACGAGATGTACCCGAATGTGATTAACCTCAGCTTCGGCGGCGAGGATGACGGCGACCAAGACAATCCCGTTAGAGTAGCCTGCCGCCAAGCGAGTCAAACATACGGTCTGGATGTGGTTGCCGCCGCCGGCAATTTCGGTCCCAAGATGACGACCGTCACGCTGCCTGCCTGTGACCCGGAGGTAATTGCAGTGGGCGCCATCGAGACGATGGGTGAGCTCCTGGTCTGGGATAAATCCTCACGTGGACCAACGGCACAAGGCGAAACCAAGCCGGACTTCGTGCTCTGGGGCACCAATATCGAGATGGCCAGCGAAAAGGCCGATGACGAGTATGTCACCAAATCAGGGACAAGCTTCTCCGCTCCTATGCTGGCTGGTCTCACCGGACTTCTGTGGGAAAGCGGCCGGAGAGCTTATGGTGAAGGCTGGCTCTTTCGCTGGACCCAGGCCAGGGATTTTGCTCCCTATTTTTCAGCCAAGCCGAGAGAAGCACCGGTGAACAAAGATAATGCCTATGGCTACGGGCTCCCTGCCATGGGAAGCATGCTTGGACAGGTAGCCCAGGTAAATACTCCGGACCAGCAGATGACGGAGGCATTCCCCATGCTAATGATGATGGCCATGATGGCCAGTATGGTGGGGGTATAAATGAACAAGAAGCTGATACCGGTAACGATAGAAGTGGTAGGGGTCGCTGCTATTGGTGTAGGCATTGGCGTTGAACTAGCTACTCATGCCGACATCGGCTGGGCGATAGTCACTACTGGAAGCTGTCTGGTAGCCATCGGTGGGGTTATCTGGGGCAAGTTCATGCGCAAGGGATAAGTTACAGGAGGGCAAAGATGGACAGACTCTATATTGCACTGGCGGCGTTAGTGGGTGGGCTGGCTGCCGCTTTTGCGGGCTGGCTGGAAAGCAACGAAACCTTTAACCAGCGTAAATTCGGCAGCTCGGCTATCCGGGCTCTGATTGCTGGCGCGGTCTTCGCGGCAGGCTACGAGCTCTCCGGCTCGGTAGGTATGCTGGATTTGTTTTATGCCTTCCTGGGTGGTGCCGGTGTGGATGTCCTGGGCAACCGCATCGCCAGTAAGCTCGGTAACGGCAGCTTTCCCTTACCCAACAACTCCACCCAAGCAGAGAATCCAACACCCGAGAAGAAGGATGAATAGATGGCGCAGTATGCCGATGTAATTGAAATAGTCGCTCCGTCCCAGGCGGTGCCGGGGAGCCGGGTAGACATCACCGTGAGGGTGAAAAACCTCTACTCCGCTCCTATTGGCATCATGGTAGGCGGCGGGCTGGAATACGGTGTCTCGCCCTGGCCGGGCATTGATTTCCCAGAGAATAGCGCCAATGTGGACGGTGGTGTGACCTATTCATTTAATGGCTATTTCTATATGCCGGACAGCCGGGTAACTATTCATGCCTACAGCTACTGGTACGGAGCGGACGGCTACTGGTATTTCGATGACGAGCTAACAAAGGTGATTAACCTCGCTACCCTGACTCCACAGGTGAGCGAGTTTCAGATAGCAGATTTCTACAAAGTGTAAGGAGGCAACCTATGGAACTGAAAACACTGGCTATAGACCTCGGAGAATTTAAGACTCTTGAGGAAGGCACACAACCGTTGCAGGAGCCGTCGGCCGCTGGCTGGTATATCGACCCGAAAACAGGGGAGCGCATTTTCTACGACCCGAATACCCATAAGTTCTACACGATGGCTGGCGGCGTTTACATCCCGCTAGGGTATATGAACCCGGCCCCTAAGCAGGTAACACTTGCACCAGGGGAAAAGCTCAAGATAACCATGTCCTTCAAGTATGCGGGACCTGCCATCGCCAGCGCCGTCTGCTATTACTCCATCGGAGTATATGGGCTATTCGGTTTTGATGAGAAGATGGTTGGGCAGAACTCAAAGAGCATCCCTCAATATGTGACACCCACCCAGGTGACTGACTCATACACCTTCACCCTGCCGACCAATGTTGGCAATGACTGGGACGATATCTACTGCAAGATATACGGCGGCTCACCAGGTGTCCCCCAGACCCTGTTCGGCTATGAGCAGGCCCTGTTGATTGTGGGTAAAGACCCGACCATCAGCGAGTTCACTATTGCGGATTTTGCCAAGGTATAGGGGGTTAGCGTGGCGCTCGATTTGGTTCTGACACTCATGGCCCTTGAACCGAAGACCTTCAACGCCGGAGATAAGGTCAGGGTAACCGTCTCCTTTAAGTACGTCATCGGCGTGAACACCACGGTGAAGCTGCTTGCCGGTCCGTACTATACCAACCTATTCGGCAAGCATATGGTTGACCCGTGCGTGGGCCAGGCTGATGTGCCTCTCGTAGCCGCCTCAATGCCAACAGCAGGAAGTGCCACGATTGACTTTCTCCTGATACCTAAAGCCCAGGGCGGCATTGATAACGGGACTTATGGACTGAGGGTCTGGGTGGAGGACACTAACGCGGTCGCCGAGCAGGACAACGTCATCATCGTCACGGGCAATGCTGGTAGTGGTGATATGTTCACCGCCATGATGCCGATGCTGATGATGCTCATGATGCTGGGGATGGTCATGCCGATGATGCAGGGACTTGGCGGAGAGGAGACAGAATAATGACTGAAACCTATCTTGAGCCAGAAGAAGTGGAGAAGATGGAAGGAGTTGCTATATATGTGAGGGACAAGCTTTTAATCCGATTGCTCTGGAGGCTCGGCTGCCGTATCAGCGAAGTTTTAGGCGTTGGTGTGAGGGATATTGACTTTAACCAGAATACTGTGACAATCGAGCATCTGAAAATCAGGGTCAGGTTGTCCTGCCCACAATGTGGCACCAGATTGAGTAAGACCTCCAGGTTTTGCCCGGGCTGCGGTATCAGGGTAGAAAAGGTGGTAACCGAAGAGAAAGAGCACCACCGGAAGCGGACATTGCCGCTGGATAAGGAAACGATGAACATGCTGAGGCAATATGTGGATGCAGGAGGTCCAGTCGGTAACGGAGAGAAGAAGCCGCTCTTCGGCTTAAAGCGACGGCAGGCGAGCAATATCATCCGTGAATGTGCGGCCAAAGCAGGACTCAGACCTTTGGTTAACCCGGATACCGGCGAGCTAAGGGGAATCAGTCCCCACCGCTTACGCGATGCCTTCGCTGTAAATGCCGTAAAGGCAGATGACTCCGGCGATGGGTTGAGACTGTTACAGGAACACTTAGGGCATAAGAGCATCGTTACCACGATGAAATACCGCAAGATCGCCGGTGAAGAGCATCGTGAATGGTACGACAAAATCTGGAATCAGAGGAATTGAACCTGCGGCAAGGAGGTTATCCAGTGAAAAGTGGGAAATATAAAAACCATGAAGAGTTCGGAGCCAATGCGCCGATTAACTACCGGGAGGACACCACCAGAGAATCTTATCTCTCCGGTATGAACCGAATTGCACCGCCGGGGACGAAACCGAAAGCCGCCAGAGGCGAACGGTTCGAGGAACGGACCGACCACAAGGCATCCACGAAGTGGCACCACAACTATGATGTGGCCATGTTCGGAGGTACGGAAATCGGAGCACCTGGTTCAGAGTCCAAGCAACTGGCACTGGAAAAACAGCTTAACGGTATCGAGAGGAAACCGGGTAATAAATAGGAGTGAAACGATGCCTGGACAGGCGACTGTAACTATTCGGGATAAACTGTGGAATGTTGACGTAGCCGCTACTCCCTGGGAGCTGGAGCAGGGATTAGGTGGTCTTTCTGAGATACCGCCTGGAACAGGCATGCTCTTTGACATTGGTGTAGAGCAAGCCATCCAGGTGACGACCGTGCCGATGCTGTTCTCACTGGATATCGTCTTCCTCTCAGAGGCCCTGGTCGTCACGGAGGTCTATCGTGATATTCAGCCTGGCTATCTGGTGAACTCCACTTTACCGGCCCGCTATTTCCTGGAAGTAAATGCCGGTGAAACGGAAGGACTTGAAAACGGCGATCAGGTTACGGTTGAGATACTGTCTGGGCAAGAGTCAGGAGCATTACCGGAATGGGTACCAGCTTTAATTGCCTTTATTGGAACCGTCGTCATGGGTGTCTTGTGGATTAATGTGGCCAGGGATTTGATGAAGGGCTTATTTGGAGAGCCCAGGCAGCCAGAACTACTCCCCCAAACCAAGCCGGTAGGGAAAGAGGATAAGCCAGTGAAGAATCAATATCAAATTGAGGTTGTAATAGTGGACAGGGACCCGCATCACAAGCTGGTGAAAATTTATAAAAAGGGGCATGTCTATGCCGCTACTTATGCTGAACCTTTTCCCACTAAAGAGTCTGCCCTGGCGGATTACCTGCGTAATCCCAGGAAATTCGAGCCTTTTGATGAATCCACTATGTCCTATCTCCCCGTGGCAGAAGAAAATCACAGTACCAACATTAGGGGTGCTGTCTTACCAGCCAATATACAACCTCGAAAAAACTCTGAACTGAAATACCTGGCAGATAGCCCGGAATATCTGACTAAAACTATCGAGGATACTGGTTACCGGAACAGGATAGATAGCG
Organism: Dehalococcoidales bacterium; assembly: GCA_028710655.1. The sequence continues at coordinate 3,884 of JAQTTS010000024.1, read as the reverse complement.
CTTTCCAGGAAGCCATAACTCGGGTAAGGCAGGGTAAATAGCTATGCCGGCATCGAGAACTGCTATCGCTCCACCCCAAATCATGTCAATGGAGGAGTTTCGCTCCCGGTGGCAGCCGGAAGGCTGGCAGCTTATCATCATCGGGCCAACCTCGACCTGGCGACAGGAGTGGGGTGAGTGGGAAGCCATCCGAGATATTGTCCAGAACGCCCTTGACGAGGCTGAGTCCTATCGTTGGGGCTATGACAGCCAGGGTTTGTGGATTGCCGATAAAGGCAGGGGAGTAGCCGTTGCCGACTTCCTGCTCGGCTCGCCGAAGTTGAAGTCCGACTGGGCCCGGGGTAGATACGGCGAAGGAATGAAGATCGCCGCCCTAGCACTCATCAGGAAGGGCTATCCTGTCCACGTGGAAACAGTCGGCCGGGGGCTCTGGATTATCTTTCTGGAACAGGAAGCTGACGGGAAGGTGCAAACCCTGGCTGCGCTGTGGCGCAATGACGGGACAAGTGTCGGTACGCGGTTTCATATAGTCGGCTACACCGGAAACGCCTTCGCTGACCGGTTTGCCGTTAATTTACCCCGGTCGGCTGTTGTAGCAGAAGGCCCGAGCCGGCTGGCTCATCCTTTCAGGCGTTTCAACCAACTCTTCCAGACCGACTTCGGCTCAAGGATATATGCTCGCGATATCTTCATGAGGAACCTGAAAAGCCCTTACTCCTACAACCTCTGGGGCTTTGATATGGCGCCGGACCGTCACGGACCCAAGAGTGAGCCTGATATGTGGGTGGATATGGGACGGCTCTGGTGTTGTATTACAAAAGTCGAGCTGCTGGAAGTCTTCATCAAGATGGTGCGCCAGCCGCCGGTATTAGAGACGGAAGAAAGCTATAACCTCAGTATGGACCCCTGGGCAATGGGCGATGAGCCTGTTACACAGAATCGCTACGCGGATTTCGTGGAGGAAAACGCCTCCGTCTGGCGTGAAGCCTGGCGCAATGTTTGCGGTGAGGGTACTGTTATTCGCACCGATGACCGCTGGGATGGTACAGTTAGACACCTCGGCTATACTCCCATCAGTATAAACTACTATGTCAAAGATACGCTGACCAGGGCGATCCCGACCGATGCAGAGTTGGTAAAAGCGTCACAGGAACGTCTTCGGGAAGCGGAGGTCATCCCTGATGACCGGCTTAACCGGGTGCAGCGAGCGCACCTCAAGCTCGCCCGGGCAATCGTAAATACACTTTGCCGGGTGAGGACTGTCTCCGCAGTTCACGCCGCCATTATCCCGCCAGCCAGCGACCGGGTAAGAACGGCCGGGATGTATAGCCGGACAACCCAGGAAATTTTTATCGCTTCCGACCAGCTTGAACGGGCTAAGGCTACCGTTGATACCGTGATTCATGAAATTGCACATCACACGTCCGGCGCGGAAGACCTGGAGCAGGCTCACAGCACAGCTATGACCCAGGTAGCAGCAAGGGTCGTGGAATCAACTGCCTCAAGACAATTTGATGAATTCTTGAAGGAGGCGCTATGGTAATATACCGTTCATCCCAACAGCAGATGAATGACGTCTTTGCTTTTGGTTTGTCCCTCATGTTCATGGGGCTGATGCTTCGACTGATGAAGTCTCTGGTATTGGATACTTTACAGGCTGGACAGGAACATCCCGGGCTTATGCCGCAGACTTCCCGGAAGAAAGCTATGGAAAGGCAATTATTACCTCAGGTACTCTCTGAGAGTGGAGAGCGGATACCAACTCAGTATCGCAATCTTATTACCTGGATAGACGAACCTTTGCCTGATTATAGCCTGGCAGTGGGACTTTTACCAGCAATTGAAGCCCCTGCCGGAGAACGCAAGATTGATGCCATACTCAAGCAACTGAAGGACGGCGTCGAGGGCATCCAGCAAAATGAGAGATTCCGGTTATTCCTGTCCACGATGGCCAGGTTCCACGATTATAGCATTGGCAATCTGATTCTTATCATGATTCAAAAACCAGAAGCCATCCGTGTAGCCGGCTTTAATACCTGGAAAGATCTGAGGCGGTGGGTCAAATCCGGTGAGAAGGGCATCGCTATTCTAGCTCCAGTAATGCCCCCACGGCCGACCTGTCCTAAATGCGGTACCAAGATCCGCAAGGGAGTCAGGTTTTGCCCGCAGTGCGGTGAACCAATCGAGGCTGAAGAAGGGTTTGAAGCCACCCCGCACTACTTCAAAGTAGTATACGTTTTTGACCTTTCCCAGACAGATGGCAAACCCTTACCGGAGTTTGAAGTACCCTCGCTTACCGGGGAAGCCAACGAGGAGCTATTTAACAAGGCTTTAATCCTGGCCCGGGGACGGGGTCTGGACGTTAGCTTTGATTCGCGACCTGAAATGGATCCGAGCATTAAAGGCTTCTATTCCGGCAAGCTCATCTGGGTTCGCCCCGAAGAACCGAGGGCACAGCAGCTAAAAACCCTTCTTCACGAACTTGCCCACTATTACTCAGAGGGAGTGTTTCTGATTCCGAGAAGGGACGCTGAAACAATCGCCGAAAGCGCCGCTTTTGCTGTAGGAGCTCATTTCGGTTTTGACAGCGGAGTGAGGTCTTTCCCTTATGTGGCTGTTTGGGCGCAGGACAAGAAGGTACTGGAACAGAACCTGGCTGCTATCCGCAAGGTAACCGTCACCATCCTGGAAAGCCTTGAGAAGACATCCCCGATCGAGCTTGTCCCCATGATTATAAAATGTGCGTGGTGCGGCAAGTGCATGGGTGAAAAGCCTCCTTATGAGGACAAGAGCATAACCCATACCATATGTGATGAATGCGGCGCAAAATACTTCCCCAAGAAAGGATCTCAAAGTGGTAACTCTTAGACCACAGCGCGGTGGATTCCTCCGTCCCTTTGGCTGTGGTTGGTTCATCCGGGAATTCTTGCTGGGTAACGGTCCTGAAGGTTCACCCACAATGGAGCCAGAGAAAGGTGCTGTCCAAGAGGATATTTTCTATCACTACAAGCTGGCTCTACACCGTGCCTATGCCCAAGATACCGTTGCCTGGGAGAATGACGAACGTATCAGGGCTGGCAGGGGTTCTTATACCGAGGAAGAATATGCCGAGCGGGTTGACTGGCATCTGCGGCGAATCCCCTATAAGCTTGTCAAATGTCGTTACCACAGTTTTCAGAGGTATTTCCACTGGCTGAAACAACTCGAATGGGTAGAAGTAACCGGTGAAGAAGAAAAGTCTTCAGTGCAAGAAAACGTGGAGGAGTCTCGTTCTCAGGCTGGCTTAGAGCCGTATACAACGCCACCGCGAAGATATTACCGTCTTACAATGGAAGGTATCGAAGCTCCCGACTACCAATGGTCAAACCCGCTAATAACCTGCCATCCGGAAATCGCCGGTATACCTGCACTGGAATATTTCCGCGGAAAGCGGAAGGAACGTAAGTACACCAGAAAACAACCGACTAAACGACGGGCGCGGGAATAAAATGCTTAAACAACCTATATGTTTTCAAGCTAGCCCATTCTCCAATCATGTCTAGCGCTCAGACACAACTATCAAACATCCAGGTTCCGGACGGCTTGAGCATGTGTCTGGATAAACTCTTTACGAGGTAAAACCTCTACACCCATCAAGGTACGAAATGTATCCTCAGCGCTTGTCATATCTCCGATATTTACCGCCAGTAACGTGCGAGTAGCTGGATTCATAGTGGTTTCCCATAGTTGCTCGGCTGTCATCTCGCCCAGACCTTTATAACGCTGAATATCGAATTTCCTGTTTCCTTTTATGTTAGTGAGTATTTCCTCCTTATCTTGTTCAGAGTAAGCCCACTGTTCAGAGTGACTGCTTTTTACGCGGTAGAGCGGCGGCTGAGCAATAA
>JAQTTS010000286.1 GCA_028710655.1 Dehalococcoidales bacterium | reverse complement strand
CCTTCGCGCGAGTTTTCGCACTTGGAGTAGATTTAACCCATGGCAAATAGACCAAAACCAACATCAATTAAGAAATTAAACGGCAATCCGGGCAAGCGCCCGTTAAACGAAAACGAGCCAATGCCGGATAAGACCCCGCCAACCTGTCCTTCATGGCTGCCATACCAGGCGCGCATGGAATGGAAGAGGGTTGTGCCGGAGTTGGAGCGACTGGGGCTGTTAACTATGGTTGATAGGGCAGCTCTTGCCGGTTATTGCGAGGCTTACGCCCGCTGGGTGAAGGCTGCCAGAGAGCTCAAAGACGGATTTACCTATGAATACCAGGACGAGAACCTGCAAACTAAACGGGTAAAGAAGCCCGAGGTGGAAATCGCCCGGGACGCACTCAACCAGGTCAAAGCTTTCTGTATAGAATTTGGACTGACTCCCAGCTCAAGGGGTAAGATGTCGGTTCCTAACATGGCTCCGGAGCAGGACCCGCTGGATAAAATGCTCGGGACGGCGAAGAACTAATGGTAGCAAAAAATAAAATCAATACAGGAGCTGCTGAAAGAGCAGTTTCTTTTATATCGCTCTTAAAGCATTCCCAGGGTGAATTTGCCAGTCAGCCATTTCATTTGATGGACTGGCAAAGAGAGCGGATTATTGAGCCTTTATTTGGATCGCTGAATAAAGACGGCACCAGACAATACCGGACCTGTTATGTGGAGATCCCGAGGAAGAACGGTAAGACCGAGCTCGGCGCCGCGGTAGGGCTTTATCTGCTCTACGCCGATGACGAGCCAGGCGCCCAGATCTACAGCGCGGCCGGTGATAGACAGCAGGCGTCCTTGATATATAACGCAGCTGTTCCCATGGTCCGACAAGCCCCGGCTCTTACCAAGCGCTCTCGTATCATCGAAAGCCAGAAGAGGATATCAGTCTATAGCACCAATAGCTATTACCAGGTATTGTCTTCGGAAAGTTATTCGAAACATGGTATCAATGCCCATGGTGTGCTGTTTGATGAATTGCATACTCAACCGGACTCCGATCTGTGGGATGTGCTGACCACTTCCCAGGGCTCGCGCCGGCAACCGTTGATATTTGTAATGACTACCGCCGGCTATGACCGGAATTCAATCGCTTACAAGATTCACGATTACGCCCTTAAAGTGCAGAACGGGATAATTGATGACCCGACTTTTCTTCCTGTTATCTACGGAGCTCCAGAAGACGCGGACTGGACCGACGAGGATGTATGGCGAGCCTGCAATCCCGCCCTGGGCGAGTTCCGTTCCATGGAAGAAATGCGGATGTTCTGTAAACAAGCCCAGGAGATACCGATAAAGGAAATGGCCTTCAGAAGGTTATATTTGAATCAGTGGGTAAATTCTGCCGAGCGCTGGTTGCCGATGGATAAATGGGACGAATGTAACGAGCCGGTAAACCCTGATAGCCTTAAAGGTAGACCATGTTATGCCGGCCTGGACCTGTCCAGTACTACGGACCTTACCGCCTTGGCGCTGGTATTTCCCGATGGCTCCGGCTCTTATGATATCCTGATGCACTTCTGGATACCTAAGGACACCGCGGCGGAGAAAGAGCACAGAGATAGAGTACCTTACCAGCTCTGGGAAAGACAGGGGTATATCACCCTGACTGATGGTAATGTAATCGACTATAAATACATTCTGCAGACTCTTATCGAATACCGCAAGAAATACGATATCCGTGAGATAGCCTTCGACCGCTGGGGAGCAACCAAGCTCTCCCAGGACCTGACCGATAACGACTTCCTGATGGTCCCATTCGGTCAGGGCTTCGCCTCGATGTCGGCGCCAACCAAGGAGCTGATGAACCTGGTGCTGGGAAGGAAAATCAGGCACGGTAACAACCCGGTGCTACGCTGGAACGCGGATAACCTGGTGGTCAACCAGGATCCCGCCGGCAACCTCAAGCCGGACAAAGCGAAGGCGACGCAAAAGATTGATGGAATGGTAGCAGTGATAATGGCTATCGATAGGGCTACCAGGCATGGAGACAGTGACCGGTCAATCTATGAGGTTCAAGAGGTGCAGACATTTTGAAGAAGTTGAAAATCAGGAAAATCAAGCTGAATTTCTTTGACATCGCTCTAATATCGGGCTGCATGTTAATCTGCGCCGGAATCTGGCTGATCTATGTGCCGGCTGCCGTGATAGCTGCCGGAATGTTCCTTATTGCCGGAGCAGTCCTGCTCTATAAGCCCAAAAAGTAGGTGTTGATATATGATACTTGACCGGATAATGGAAAAACGGGACGCCAAGAGTATAATCGCCGGTATCCTGGGCGGCTCTTCCAACTCAAGCGCGGGAGTAGCTGTAACTGCTGATACCGCCATGCGGACCTCGGTTGTCTGGGCGTGCGTGAGGGTGCTGTCTACCACTATGGCGGCGCTACCGCTGCATGTCTACAAAGATCGGCCGGGCGGCGGCCGGGACCTGGCTAAAGATAGCCCGGTGTATAATCTGCTGCACCGCTCACCAAACAGTGAGCAGACTGCCTACGAGTTCAACCAGATGCGTATGGCCTGGTCATGCCTTCACGGGAACGCCTATGCCGAGATACAGTTTGACCAGCTCGGTAATCCGGTAGCGCTCTGGCCGATCCCGCCCTGGTGCTGTGAACCTATGCGCAACCAGGCAAAAGAGCTATTTTACCGCGTTACAATGCCAACCGGCGAGCAACGCAACCTCCAGCCGTACAGGGTATTGCACAACAAGTGGATTACCACCGGCGGAGACAAGGCGCTTTCGCCTATCCGTCTTCACGCCGAGAGCATCGGGATCACCCTGGCAGCTGATATATTCGCTGGCAGGTTCTACGGCTCCGGAATGAACGTCGGCGGCATTATTGAGCACCCGAAGCAGTTTAGCGCCCAGGGCTCGGAGAACTTTCGCAAGTCCTTGAATGAGAAATATGCTGGCCTGGGTAAATCCCACCAGATGATGCTCCTGGAAGAAGGGGCGAAATACGTCAAGATCGGGATACCGCCCAACGAGGCGCAGTTCCTGGAAAGCCGGCAATACCAGGTGGAGGACTTAGCCCGGATATTCGGCGTCCAGCTGCATAAAATCGGACACCTGCTGCACGCCACATATTCCAACATTGAGCACCAGGGTATCGAGTTTGTGACTGATACCATGCTGCCCCATGCCGTCAACTGGGAGCAGGAGTACGACTTCAAGCTCCTGGGCAACGGGCTTTACACCAAGCACGCCCTGGAAGGCTTGCTCCGTGGTGATTCAGCATCCAGAGCGGCGTTCTACCGCGAGCTCTTCTATCTCTCCTCTATCTGCCCGGATGAAATCCGTGAGAAAGAGGACTGGAACCCGATTCCCGACGGCAGCGGCAAGCGGTATTACGTCCAGGCGAACATGATACCGACGGACAAGGTAGACGCATATCTGTCCAACAGCGCCGCCAGGAACGCATTACCCCGGCCGCTGGTTGATGAAACGGTGAGACGGATAATTGAACGGGACAAGGGCAACATTACCC
>JAQTTS010000285.1 GCA_028710655.1 Dehalococcoidales bacterium | reverse complement strand
CAGACTGGAAATACGATACATAGTTCTCCTTTCAGGCGGGGTACAAAGCTGTTCACTTAGTACCCCGCCTGTGTGCAAGTCATTTGTTTTTTAGCTCGTGGTACAGACCCTCCTCGGAGTCGTCCAAGACTCGACCGAGCAGCTCATCGTTTTCGACAACCTCGGGCATATCCATCGCCTTCTTCTGCCATTCTTCGCGGCTGAGCTTGGTAGCCAGGGCTGTCAGCTTCTTCATGGTGAGTTCATTTGAGGGCTTCTCGGCTTTTATCTCCGGTGCTTCCGCAGTAGGCTTAGCCTTCGCTTTGGTCGCCTTATCCAGCACGGCCACCGGCATGAGGTGAGTGGTCTTGCCGCCACGATCTTCCAGGATACCCGACCCGTACTCGATCTCCTCACGCTTCAAGTGGAAGCCTAGCCCCTTCCAGACGTCGGCTTTTGTTGCCGGTCCCCGGTTGCGCATATCAACCCCGAGTTCACTGACAACACGGCTGATGAGCTTCCCCATCATGCTGGTCTTCACGAATCGGTTACGTTTTGGATGCTGCACCTCGGCGCCTCCCTTAACTACCTCCCAGCCCTGACCGCAAGGCCAGATGATGCTAGCTACATCCTCGTCTGGACTCTCGCCTTCCCATATCAAGAGTGGCACCTCGCCGTCCATGTACTCCTGCCGGTAGCCGAAAGCGGCGCCGGTAATGTGGAAGTCGAAATCATCCGGTAACCCGCTGTCTAGGTCCCAACTGTCACGTTCTTTGTCTGCCATTGAAAAACCTCCTATATTTTTCGTTTTTAACTGGAATTCAGATCATCACTAAGCAATCACTTCACGGTTCCACCTCCTTCCACCGGCATTTTCAAGGCGGCACGCCACCACTCGGGAAAAAGGAATTTATTTTCACGGTACAGACGCTCGAACTGGGCATCCAGGATATAGATGTCGCACCGGTCTTCAGCACTCCTTATCCCTCGTCCGCACATTTGCACGAGGGTGCGGATGGCGCTGACGTTGTACCACAGTTGCCCGCTCTTCTTATCCGAGTGAAGCCTGGTGGAGATCTGTTTGTCACCCAGGTTCAGAAAGGGAACCTTCATCACCACAGCAACACGGCAGAGGTCACCAGGTAGGTTAACGCCGCGCTCCATGCTTGAGGCGACCAGCACCGTACCGTTAGGTGCTCGCTTAAACTCTTCCAGCTTCGATTCACGGTCCTTCGCCTGGTCGTAGGTGAGCATCCTATTCCGATGTTTACTGGTATTGACGGTTTGCTGGGCATAACCATAGCTGACGGTATGGACCAATGCTTTCTGGTGGGGATGCTCGTCGAGAATTCTGTCCAGAGTAGCGATGGCCTTCGGCCGCTCGATGTTCTCGGTCTTCTTAGTGAGATTTGCCGCCGGCAGAAAGTAGATTGGTCTGCGTTCAGGTGGAAAAGTCGAGGGAAGGTCAATGAAATCAATCTCATCTCTTGGAATTCCCAGCGAATGTGCCATCTCGTCAGGACTGATGATGGTAGCCGACATCAGGATGAACCGCTCGGCGTGCCTCCATAGATGCTGGTCAGCATATTTCGAGACAAAGACCGGTTTGAAGGTCCACCTTTCCTCGTCCGGAAGGAAGACCCATTTGCCAGCCTGCGAGACCTCCTGGAGGAAGAAATCCAGTTTCCCTTTCATTCGCTCGAGCTCACGTTCCCGCTTCATATCCTCAACCCCATAGCTCTTAGCCAGGTTGTCGACCTCGGAGTTGATTGCAGGTAATGCTACAGTGCTCGCCCATTCAATCCAGGCCTCCTGCACCGTTTTTCGTGCCGGTGGCTGAAGTCCCAGTCGGTCAATCCAACGGCGGGTGATTTCGACTTCAACAAAATTCATCAGAGAGGACTCGAGGAGATCTGCTTCGTCGAGGACCAGCCAAGGCCAGCCGCTGAACTGCCCGATATAGTTGGCTTCATTCAAGAAAAGAGCAGTGTTTACCACCGCCAGTTCGGCTCCCGCTGCCCGGGCTTTTTGCATCCGGTAGGGGCACTCAAGCTTCGCATAGCACTTATCTTGCTTTTCCTCATCCTCAATGTCAGGCGGAGCACAGTTGCCATCACAGCACCACCGGCAATGGACTTCTTTCTTCCCGGTGCACATCGAGGCGTTGATCCTGGGGAAAAGGTGAGGATAACGGCGGGTCGGATAATTGGCGCGTCCTTTGAGCTCAACGGCATACTCTTTTCCCTCCAGGTCGTAGGCGAAATCCTCCACGAACTGGGCCTGGAGTTGCTTGGTAGTGCAGGTGTAGAGAAATCGGGTACGGAGCAGGCGTTGAGCCGCGGCTACGATAAGCGATTTTCCTGACCCTGTCGGTGCCTGGAGCAGAATGAACCGCTTGGTACTGGCCTTTATCCGCTCCAAGGCTTGAAGCTGCGCTGGCCGGAATTCGGTGAATGCGGCTGGTAGCCCGAGGCTTGCCGGGGTTATTTCGATTCTCTGACTTGCCGGTTTAATCCTGACCTTGTTAAGGCGCCGTGCCGCAATAACGGCGACAACATGAGAGCACAAGCGGCGCTGCCTGCTTTCCCCCCAGCTATGGGCAAAGCAAGTGCACCGATAGATTCCTGACTCCAATACGATGGTGTAAAGAGCAAAATTATCTCCCAGGTCGGCATGGCCGGATACAATCCACTTGTCTGCGCCTGCGGAAACAACATCATCAAGGCGCTTCAGGCCGCGCTCCACGATGCTCAGCCGGAAACCGGACTCTTTAACCAGTTGCTCCTTTATTTCGGGAAGGGTGAGCTCGCGGTACGGTTCGTCCAATTCCCAGGTATCAATTTCATCCAAGGTCTTCACCTAGTGCCTCCTCAAGTTGCTCAAGCAAGCCTTTCAGGTGCCGGGAGGCGAGGAGCTTCTCCTTGAGTACTGATGCGTACTTACTTCCTTCCGGATGGGCCGCGAAGAGATGGACATACTCCACAAGGTCGCTCAGGGCTTGCTTGTCATCGCCGTTGCGGGAGAGAATCTCGAGCTGTTCGACGACCCCCTCCACATCACGGTAAATTCGGGTGTGCTGGAATATGCGTGCCTCCTGTTGGGTTATCGCCGCCTGCACGTTCCAGGTAGAAGATTGCTTCGCTCGGAGCGATAGAACCTGGAGTCCGAGATAAATTGCATCCCGAATGACGTCTGCGTTGGTGCGGTAGGGACTCCCAGGCGTCTCTTTTAGTTCGGTAACCCAGCGGTAGAACGTCTTGGGAAACTTGGCTCCCAGGAAGGTATCATGTCCCTTTTTGTCCTCACTGGTGGTATAGGGCTTACGGTCAACCAGTGCGGACAAGGGACTGGTTAGTGACAAGGTTCCGTCATCAAGCTCCCAAGAGTCCATATTGGCCCCCTTTTATCTATTAGTTATTTAATGTCTCGACCCCACGAAAAGACTTCGAGACTTCTACTTTCACTGAAGCTATTTAGCTACAATGCTGTCTTGAAGTCTCAGGTCTGACTTAGAAACTCGAATACCTTTACACCTTGAGACTTA
>JAQTTS010000284.1 GCA_028710655.1 Dehalococcoidales bacterium | reverse complement strand
TTTCCTTTATAATCTATAAATCAATAAAAGGATAAGGTATTACTATGTGGCAGTGGTTTACTGCTAATGGTCTGGAGATACTTATCTGGTCAATTGTAATACTTATCGCTCTTGTCATCACCATGCACCGGTTCGAGTCTCTGATTAAGAAAACAGCGGCCGGGAAAAAGCCGGCGAAGAAGTATAACCGCTGGCTTGCTGCTGTTCGTGTGCTTATCTGGATCTGCCTTGCCTTTGTCGGTCTGGCAGCGGCTGCTTCAATCATCTCACGTCATAGTATCGTGGGTACGGTAACTCGGGACGAAGTGGAGGCGTGGTTTCTTCAGCACGGGGTCTATATTCTGGCGGTGGCTGCGATAGCATATTTCTTCTACCGCCTGGCCAGGGTTTTGATACCCAGGACGGTTGATCGTTGGGTCAAAGGGGTTGGTAGGGGGCGATATGCCAAGGAGGAGCGGACAAAAAGATCGCAAACACTGAGTAGCTTTCTTACCGGTGCGGCTACCGCTGTCATCGTGCTGGTGGCGGTGCTTATGATTCTTTCCAGAGTCGGTATAAATATTGCTCCTCTCCTGGCGGCTGCCGGGGTAGTCGGCATCGCCATTGGATTCGGAGCACAGAGCTTGGTCCGGGATATGTTGCGTGGGGCACTGATATTAATGCAGAACCAGTATAACAAGGGAGATGTGGTAAAAATTGCCGGCATCACTGGCTTGGTCGAGGATGTCAACATAATGAGGACGGTGATGCGTGATCTCGATGGTATCGTGCATTCGATACCCAACGGTGAGATTAGTACGTCCAGCAACTATACTAAGGAGTGGTCGCGGGTCAATATCGATATCCCGGTAGCCTATGGGGAAGACCTTGATCATGTAACGGAAGTCATCAACAGGGTTGGCGCCAGCCTGGCTGAAGACGATATCTTTGGCCGGATGATAACGACTGCTCCCAAGGTGCTTCGGGTAAATAACTTCGGAGAATCAGGTATTGAGATTAAGGTATTGGGTGAGACCAAACCGTTAATGCAGTGGGACGTGATGGGAGAGCTACGGAAGAGGGTGAAGAAGGCCTTTGATCAGGAGGGGATAGAAATTCCCTGGCCTCACGTAAAGCTGTATTTTGGTGACGGTTTGAAGGGTAAAGGGCTGCTCTGTCCGTCCTGTTCCCGGCCCAACCTTTCCGGCAGTCGATTCTGTGCCCACTGCGGGACCAGCCTCACTGCAAAGTAATCCTATCCCCTATTTGATCCTCTCCGTTCACTTCTGCTGCCTGACAAGGTATCTCTTCCGATTGGTTCCTATAATGAAGGCAGGGGCTATAATGGATGGGGCATCAAGTGTCTAAGAGTACTGGTTTGGATAGAGTACGGCTTTTGCTTTATAATCAGTTATGGTTCCGAAAGTGGAATTAGGGGAGCGGCCAGGGGTAGGCGCGGTTATTGTGGCAGCGGGCTCAAGCCGGCGGATGGGAGGGCAGGATAAGTTAACCGCTTTATTGGGTGGGAGGATGGTTTTAGCCCGGGTGGTTGATGTCTTCGAGAGCTGCCGTCTGATTGAGCGGATTGTAATCGTCTTGGGGGCATCAAACCTGGAGTGGGGCCGGCGGCTGGTAGTCGAGCAAGGGTGGTCCAAGGTAAGCGGCGTCTGTGCCGGGGGTAAGTGTCGCCAGGACTCGGTAGCTGCCGGACTGAGCCATCTTGCTGGCTGCTGCTGGGTAGTAATCCATGATGGAGCTAGGCCGCTGTTGACCGAAGACTTAATCAGCCGAGGCCTTGTTGCGGCTGGAGAAACGGGTGCTGCCGTGGCAGCGGTACCGGTCAGTGATACCATCAAGTTGGCTGAAGGTGGTTTTGTGTGTGAGACTTTGCCCCGTGATAAACTATGGGCGGTGCAGACTCCTCAGGTGTTCCGTGTTGACATAATCAATGAAGCCTGCCGGAGAGCGGATGGCGAGGTAACCGATGATGCTTCGCTGGTGGAGCGGATGGGCTGCCCGGTAAAACTGTATTCCGGTTCTTATGATAATATAAAGATAACTACTCCCGGGGATCTGGCTTTGGCCGAGGTTCTGGTGAAGAAGTATGGAGGGTAGGGTGCGTGTCGGTATAGGCTATGATGTTCACCCCTTTGCCGAGGGACGAAGGTTGGTATTGGGAGGAGTAGTGGTGCCCTTTGGCAGGGGACTTACCGGTTGGAGTGACGCCGATGTGTTGACCCATGCTATTATTGATGCCATGCTGGGGGCAGCATCTCTGGGTGATATCGGTAGTCACTTTCCTCCCGGCGATATGAAATACAAAGATATTTCCAGCCTGGTTCTACTGGAAAGAGTAAGAGATGAGCTGGCGAGGAACGGTTGGCAGGTAGGTAATATTGATGTTACCATTGTGGCTGAGCAGCCCATGCTCGGTAGCTTTATTGGGGAGATGCGCTTGAAGCTTAGCAATACGCTGGGTATCGATGTGGCCAGGCTGAGTATTAAGGCAAGTAGTTCAGCCGGCTTGGGTTTTGTTGGAAATGGAGAGGGAATCGAGGCTCAGGCAGTAGCCCTGATAGAGGCTATTTAGAGCTGGGTGGGAGTTTATGGTTATTGTGTATTGGATGGGTCTTTTAGCTAATCCTCTCCCCGGGATGTATGACTGCATCTGTCCTTAGCCCCGGTCTGTGCCGGGGCAGCTAGGTATAGATACTAGTTCATACAGGGGATGTAGTCTAATGTCGCTCATTACCAGCGTAATAAGGGATATCAGGGCTGTTCTCGAGAGAGATCCGGCCGCGTCAAATGCTGTTGGGGTAGTGTTTACCTATCCCGGGTTTCAGGCCCGTCAGTTTCATAGAGTGGCCCATACTCTGTACCGTAAGCATATTCGTGGGCTCCCTATGATGGTCGCCTACGCCACCCGTTTCCTTACCGGTATCGAGATTCATCCCGGGGCAAAGATCGGAGAGGGCCTATTTATTGACCATGGTATGGGGGTGGTCATCGGTGAGACGGCCGAAATTGGCGATAATGTTACTCTGCACCAAGGAGTAACCCTGGGAGGCACCAGTACTCAGAGAATTAAACGTCATCCCACTCTGAAGGACAATGTTATGATCGGAGTTGACGCTCAACTTATCGGGAACATTACCATCGGTGAGAACAGCAAGGTTGGCGCCGGTGCAGTGGTATTGGACTCGGTGCCGCCTAATGCTACCGTGGTCGGGGTGCCGGGACGGGTGGTCGCAGTGAGGAATCCGGATACCGATACTGTAGAAAGGCTACCTGACCCGATAGGAGAGCAACTGGAAAAGCTGGAGATGAGAATAGCAGAACTTGAAAAGCGTTTGGACAAAGTTGAAGGGGGAAAAGGTGAAGGTATTTAATACTCTCTCTGGAATGAAGGAAGAATTCGTACCCCGGGGTAGTGAAGTCAAGATGTACGTCTGCGGGGTTACCCCCTACGATGATAGCCATATTGGGCATGCTATGAGCTATGTTATCTTTGATGTCATCAGGCGTTATCTTCAATTTAAGGGCTATAAGGT